>CAYJXL010000001.1:0-21477 GCA_964374125.1 Candidatus Woesearchaeota archaeon
TATAACGCCAGGGGAAAGATTTGAACTTTCGACCGCACGGTTAACAGCCGTGAGCTCTAACCGAGCTGAGCTACCCTGGCATTTTGGCAAATGTACGTAAACAGGTTAGAAAGCGGCTTAAAAACCTTTTGAAAAGCATTAAAGAATAAGCAAAGAGAAAAAATAAATTACGCAGTGACGGTAAACGCCACCGGGTCCGTCGTGCTTCTCAAACGTCCTTCTTCGCGTACCGCATAATTAAAGTAGAATATTTGGCCAATGAGGGCGGGTCGACGCGGAATCGTTAGCAAAACAATCTCTTCGCCGCGCTTGTCAAACTGGCTCTGCGAGCGCTCAAGGCCAACCACAGAAGGATTACTAACGGAAGCCTGGAATATTTCGTCGACGCCAAGCCCAAAAGAGGAGCCAAGTGATCCCGAGAGTCCAGCAATATAGGAAGTACCTGGAGTTCCACGAATGCGGAATCGCATCGTTGAGCCAACCTGTGGCTTACCTTCGATGACGATATGTTGCTGCACACCTGGCGGATCTACGGTTCTCTTGTGGTAAAGCTCCCAATTACCGTCCCTAAAATCTTGCCAGAGGACATGCGCTGCAGATGCGCCATGTACGACAGCAACGGGGCCTGCAGAGTTTGCAGGATTGCTCGTCAATCGTCGCTCAGTTCCGATGGGGTTTCCATCAACGTCGCGCTTCTGGTAATAGATCTCCGCGTTTCCGTCACGGTGATCTTGCCACACCACGTGAATATTGTTGGCGAGCACAGCAAGCGACGCCTGAACAGACCACCCAAACGCTGACGTCAGCTGGCGCTCGAACACGACGGAACCCTGAGCATTGACTTTTGCGAGGTAGACTTGCGGCGCGTTGCCGTCGCGATAATCGCTGTACACAATATACGCGTTTGCAGCGGAATCAATGCCGATGCTGGGAAGCTCTGATCTCCCGCGTGCATTTGTCACCCTCACGTCTGCAAGCACGTTGCCGTTGAGGTCAAGCTTCATATAGTAAATCTCACGATCAAACTCCCTGTTGTCCTCGTACGCAACGTAAAGATTGGCTGCATCAGCAACGACGCTTGGCGTCGCAGTCGTTCCTGGCGCATTTGTCAGCCGATGGTCATTCACAACAGTCGTTCCATCTGGAGCAATCTTTTCATAGTACAATTCCCAGTTATTATTGCGAAAATCGCTCCAAATGATGTGCGCATTGTTCTGGCTGTCAGCAACAACTTGCGGCGAATATGCTATTGCAGCATCTGCGATCACGCGTCTGTCGATCACGACATTTCCAGATGCGTCGAGCTTCGTGTAAAGGATCTTGTAATTAAAATTAACATCGTCAGCATCAGCCCACACAATATGTTTGTTTCGTTGGACATCAACGGCAATTGCTGGCTGTCTTGCTTCGCCAGTAGTTTGGCTAATTCTTCGATCTGCCTCGATTGGCGAGCCAAAGGCATCGAGACGGTTGTAGTAGATGTTCTTTGTTGCGGCGCCGTCAACAAATGCAAGGTGCATGATCGCAGCGCTCGGATCAAACGCGATGACAGGATCAAGTGATGGGCTGTCCGATGTCGTGACCCTGAGGTCAGCAGTCCATTCCTGTGCAAGCACAAATGAACTCAATAAAAGAAGACTTATCGCATAGCGTATCGTTTTCATCATTACCCCCACATAATTGTTATCATTCCCAAGTCGTTGCTCTATATAAAGGTTGTGGAAAACAAAACCTTAAAAGAAGGAATGGGAAGAACGCATAATGAGATTCAAGTGTATCCCGGATATAGCGCTTGCAGATACCGCATTCGAAGCGTATGGAAAAGATCTCAACGAACTCTTTGAAAACGCGGCTCTTGCAACCTTCACCGAAATGGTCGTTCTTAAGACAGTAACGCCAAAGATCAAGAAAACAATCGCGCTTACCGCTGAAAAGATAGAAAGCCTTCTCTATGACTTCCTCAGCGAGATCATTTTCCTCAAGGACACAGGGGGCATGGTATTTGCAACAGTAACCTGTCGAATTGCCGAGTCTGGCGTATGCCTCCCTGATGGCGCCTGCAAAGAACAGTTCACGCTCAACGCAGAAATCTCAGGTGAAAGAATCAATCCAAAGAAGCACAAGCTTGGGAACGATGTCAAGGCAGTGACGTGGCATATGTTTGAGGTCAAGCAAGAACGCTCGCGATGGAAAGCACGCGTCATCTTGGACATCTAAAACAGCATTCAATGCAAGTAATGACGAAAAAGACCATAATCTTTATAAAGTTCAACCAGCCGGTCAAGAGAAAGGGGTTACAATGATCAGGTTCCTGAGAGATTTCACAAAACGAGTTCTCGCGCAATTATTCCAGCAGAAAAAACACATCAAGCTCGGATTCTACGGCCCTCCGAACTCTGGCAAGACTACGCTTTGCAACCGCATCTGCAAGGACTGGCTCGGCGAAAAAATAGGTTCGGTCTCGAAGATTCCCCATGAAACGCGCGAGGTGATGATCAAGGAAAAAGTCAACATCAAGCACAAGGGCCGTGAATTGACATTTAATATCATTGATACGCCTGGCATCGCAACAAAGATAGATTATGAGGATTTTCTCAAGCACAAGATGAGCGAGCGTTCCGCAAAGGAGCGCGCAAAGGAAGCAACACGGGGGGTTATTGAGGCGATTAAGTGGCTCGATGACATGGATTGCGTCGTTGTTGTCCTCGATTCAACATTGAATCCCTACTCCCAAGTGAACATCACAATCATTGGAAACTTGGCAGCAAGGGACATTCCAGTCCTCGTTGCAGGAAACAAAACAGATTTAAAGAAGTCCAACGTCAAAAAGATAGAAAATGCATTCCCGCAATACGACGTCGTCGGCATCTCAGCCGAAAAAGGACAAAACATGGAGGAGTTTTACGAGTCATTATTTAAGTTGTTAAGATGAGGTGATACTATGCTAACATTGCAGTTTGTTCCGTACGCGGACATCGAAAGCCTGGACGCACATGGCCGCGTCGCAAAGCTTCTCGGCATCGTGAAGGACGACAAGATCGTGCTCATGCAAGGCCGCCTGAAGCCAGAAGAAGAAACATTATTGATCCAGCAAACAATGGAGCAGATCGCTGACGAATTTAAAGGCGTCGAGATCTGCACAATATTCCCCCAGGAAAAGGACCTCCAGTTTGTCAAGCGGCTCAAGAAGGAGATGATCAAGGCCCTGCTCGGCAACCGCGACGGCATCACCATCATCGGTCCAGCAAGCGTTGTCAAGGAGATCAAACGCGACATCAACAAGATTGAGTTGTTCACCCGAATGCCTGGCGCGCGGACGCAGAACATCAAGCTGAAAAGACCAAGACGGACAGCGCGGAAGACCGCCCGCCGCCGGAGGCGATAATGCCCCACCAGTGCGTCAAGTGTGGAACGCTGCATGAGGACGGCTCAAAAGGCATTCTTCAAGGTTGCTCAAATTGCGGAAGCAAGTTCTTTTATTTTATTAAGAAAGACGACATGAAAGTCGTGCAGGAGCTAACAGCAAACTTGACGATAGACGATCGTGAGCAGATGGAAAAAGATGCATTCGAACTGGTCGGCGAGGAAAAACTAGAGAAGCCAGTCATTCTTGATTTTGAGTCAGTAAGAATCTTAAAGCCCGGCAAGTTTGAGCTCGATCTCGTCGACATCTTCAAAGGAGGCCCGTTAGTATATAAACTTGAGGACGGAAAGTACATCATTGATATTGCAAGCACATTTAAAGCACTGCAAACGGAGGAGAAATAACATGCCATTACCAATTGAGATCCCGATGCCCATCCCGGATTGGGTACCGTTCGTTGTCTACGGAGTTGAGTTTGTGATCATGCTCATCGCGGCAATCCGCCTTGTCCGTTCAGAGCACCATAAAGGAGTCGGCGTTGCGCTGTTTGTGTTTCTTCTGGTGCCGATTATTGTGACGCTGCTTCAAGCGCGTGTTTTCGGAACAACGCTGACGTTCATAGCGCACCATCTGGTCACTTTAGTGGTGCTGTGCATGCTGCTGTTCACGCGAAAAAAGAAAGCACAGAGCAACGAGTTTTCGCTCTAGCCTATATTACTTCAAGGAAGCGAGAAGCGGAATAGCAGTAACAATGTCGTCTCTTGTTGCGTATGGACTATCAGATAAACGTCTCAACGGGCCGATGGACCATCTTACAGTCTACGTGACCGATTTCTAGATTTTGAACGAAGGTACTTCCCAAAGAAAATAAATGCTACAACCATGCCCATGGTCAGCAAGAGGTAGAGCGCATTGCGTTCTTCCTGCTCCGGTTGCAAGAATGCCTGCAAAGGGGTGGGTTTGGTAGACAGAGGTTGCTCTTCAACAGCACGCTTCGCTTCTTGTGATGTCGATTGTTGCAATTCAGGCTCGGCAGTCTTGTACAATCCAAGTCTCAGTCGGACGAGATTTCCTTCAATGCGAACAAGGCCTAAGATCATATCAAAGGTGCCATCGCCATCAAGATCAACCAAGCGGGTCTCAGGAGCAACAAGCTGAAGTTGAAGCCTGTTAAAAGAATCAATACGCACAGTAACAGTGTTAGTGTCGCGGTTGATGCTTGTGATGGTAAAAGCATGGTCAACAAGTCCGCCGCCAAGCGCAAGGGTAAAGATAGCTCTCCCGTACAAGCCCAAGACAATCTCAGTAGGTTCAGAAAGTCGAACCACAACACGACCACCGCTGCTCCCTCCTCCTCCGCCCCCGCCGCCTCCGCTACTACTGCCGCTCCCGCCGCTATCGCCAGAGCCGCTGCCTTCGTCAGCCTCATAACTACTGAAATGTTCAACCTTGAACACCAATGTTCCGCCGCTGTAGCTCAGTTTCTCGCAGAGAGAATCGGGACATACATCACCATTACGTAAGATGCGCGGGTTCGTGAACGTCAGGTTCTTTAATGTCAGATTGGCAGACCGGTTAAGATTCGGAAAAACAGTCTCATTAATAAAAATAAAATTTGAGGTAATGACAATATGGGAATCCGGATCAATAATGTCATCCCCCGTATGGGCAATAAGATTGATGGCATTAGAGAAGATGATCTTGCCAACGTTTTCAACCGAGAGCGTCAAATTGGGAAGATTCTCGATTTGCGTGCTGTTCAACAATGAAAGGTTCGTCGAGTCGATATGGTAGAACTTTGACCAATTTATTATATACCGCCGAGAATTGTTCACCACAAAGGTAACATTCACCATGCGCAAATTCCTGAGCGTGTCATTCGCAAAGACGCGTAAGATGTTTGAGCCTTCTGGCGTGCTCACCGTAGTAGCATTAATTCCCTGTCCATTCAGAACCAAGGTAGTATTGGCGCCATTGTTAAAATTGTAGTACGCTACAGAAACATTCGCCGTATCATTCACCTGAACACGGAAAGGAACAGAAGTATTGAACGCGTACGACCTATTTCCCGGATTATAGATGGTGATATTCGGTCCATCACTGTCAACAACAACAGAAAGCTCGGCAACCCCAGATATTGCTCTGCTGTCAAGGATAGTCTGCCCTTCAAGGATTACATTCGCCGTAATGCCGCCATACAAGTAGGTGAACAAAGAGCTCAAAACAGAAAGGGCCACAAGAATAATGGTAAGTTTGACTAAAAGTCGTTCCATCGTCAGAGATCATATCGCCCTCGTTCTTTCTCGAGTTTATCTTTATGCTTCTTAACGATCCTATAAAGGACAATAAGGATAACAACGACAAGCACGATGATGACTGCATTTCGTGCTTCCTCCATCAGCGTTGCTCCCTCGCGTCGTAGTGGCTGCTCAACAACAGGTTGCGGAACCGCTTCTGTCTGAACGACCTGCGCTACTGGTCGCTTTCCCTTTTGGACCGTAACTTCAAGCCGCTTTTCCAATCCTACGGCAAGTTCAACCTGGCGCCCGCCCTCTTCAGGGAGTGTGGTCACGCTGAACCTCACCGGATAAACATCCTTCGGATTTTCAGGCGCTTTTAACTGAAGGTTAATGGGAATGTCCTTTCTTCCAAAAGGCACGAGATATACCTCCTTTCCATCAATGAGCTGCGCAACCTCTTGCCCTTCAAGGACTTGAACGCGCACGTTAATATCCTTTTCCCCAACCATGTTCTGCAAAATAAAAGTAACAACCGTTGTCTCTCCTTCATAAACCTCAACACTCGAACCAAAAAAAGGGAATGTCAATCCCAAAGCCAAGGCAAAGGGAATACTTCCAAAGAGAAGCAGGGAAACAACCCAACCGAAGAACAATTGACGGTTCATGCTATGCACCCACCAGAATGGTCCATGCTCGATCACCCGATGCTGCATACGTTTGCGACGGCAACTGTGCTGCTGCCGGAGCACCGCGCAGGCAGACATAAAGGAGTTCCACGCCGTTCTGCGGATTGACGCCTGCGCTGTTGTTGCCTCGCGGCAAGATGGCATTGGTGATGTTCACGAACGTGAAATTGGTCATCACCGATCGAACGCCGCATTCTGGATTGCCTGCTCCCGTGTTCACATCGACGGTGAAATTGCCTGCAGGAATGATGAAAGCAGTGTTCGATTCGCCAATCAGGTCCAGGGCGCGGACCTGGGTGTTGTTAGTCGTGACATTTACATTGCCGGTGTTATTAACGGTGATCGGGTCGTTCGTAGAGGTAATGTTTTCTCCTGACGGGCTAACGGTGGCGAATGAGAGTGGTGATGGCCCGACTCGCATCGCAAGCGTCTCGAGTAAAGTAAAATTCATCGTTTCATTCGCAGCCCACACTTGGCTAAGGTCTCTGATAGAAGCGCGAATGCTCCAGTTCCCTGCTACGTCAAAATACTGGATATCGACAAGGCAGCTGAAGTTCCTTCCGATAGTGCCTATAGCGCCAATGTCAGCACAGGTTTGGTTGGACCGTATCGGATTGTTGGGAGTTGAAAGGTTTA
Organism: Candidatus Woesearchaeota archaeon; assembly: GCA_964374125.1. GTDB lineage: Archaea > Nanobdellota > Nanobdellia > SCGC-AAA011-G17 > UBA489 > CAYJXL01. Next base: position 6,927 of record CAYJXL010000001.1, read on the forward strand.
TCTGCGCACTCGAAGCGTTGAGATTGCTCGTGCCGTCAGGATCAGTCGCGATGAAAGAAATCGAAACCTTTGACGCGCCAGCTTCAGTGATGCTCTGCGATGCAACGACAGTCACGTTAGTGACATTTGGCGCCAAATTCTGCACCGTAATATTAACAACCGCAGTTCCTGTCGTCGCTCGACCAGTTATCGTGTTCGTGACGCCACTAAAGGAGTCCTTCAGCGCCTCAAAAAAATCTGGAAACGCGCGAACAACGCTAACAACAAGGAGAAGAGCAAAAGTGAAATGAACTATTTTTACGACAAGCTGACCTCTTTTCTTCGCATCTCTTTTCATCAACATCCCTCTCTCCTTTTCATGGCCATGGATATATAAACCTTACGTTGACGGTTCATGCTATACACCCACCAGGATGGTCCATGCTCGATCGCCCGATGCGCCATAGGATTGTGATGGTAGTTGTCCGCCTAGTGGAGCACCGCGCAGGCAGACATAGAGCAGTTCCACGCCGTTCACCGGATTGACGCCTGCGCTATTGTTGCCTCGCGGCAAGATGGCATTGGTGATGTTCACGAACGTGAAATTGGTCATCACCGATCGAACGCCGCATTCTGGATTGCCTGCTCCCGTGTTCACATCGACGGTGAAATTGCCTGCAGGAATGATGAAAGCAGTGTTCGATTCGCCAATCAGGTCCAGGGCGCGGACCTGGGTGTTGTTAGTCGTGACATTTACATTGCCGGTGTTATTAACGGTGATCGGGTCGTTCGTAGAGGTAATGTTTTCTCCTGACGGGCTAACGGTGGCGAATGAGAGTGGTGACGGTCCGACTCGCATCGCAAGCGTCTCGAGTAAAGTAAAATTCACGCTCTCGTTGACACTAAGCGCACTGCTGTTGTCACTGATAGAAGCGCGAATGCTCCAGTTTCCCGCTGCGTCAAAATACTGGATGTCAACAATGCAGGTGAAGTTCGCCGCAAATGTTCCAACATCGGCGATGTAAGCGCAGCTGTTATTGAACCGGATCGGATTGCCTGGCGTTGAAATATTGATGCGGGCGCTTGACCGATTGAGATCGCCAACGCCATCAGAATCAAACGCAAGAAAAGAGATGGAAACCTTCGCCGCGCCAGCTTCAGTGATGCTCTGCGCAGGCACTGCTGAAAGATTCGTCACGTTGGGAATGCGATTCGTGATAATAAAGCTCTCGATGACCGTCACATTAAAATACGTATTGACCGTATCATTTGCATAGAATCTCCATGATATGTTCGTGCCAACAGGCGCAGTAATCTGCGAGACATTTGAAGAGCCTGCGGCCGTCGGTGCCCCGCTAAAGCTAATGGCGGTGCTGTTCACGAAGACAAGGCTCTGGTTGATGCTGAAGATGAACGCAGCAAGCGCAGTCCCATCTGTCCATGCAGTAGTAAAGTTCACGAACATAAATCTAGTAACCGTCGTTTCATTTCGCTGCATGTTGCTCCACGTCGGTAGTGCCGTGTCTCCAGCAGCTGCTGCCGCAACGACGAACGTCTGAACGTCAGTCGCATTCAAAGGGCCGTCAGTGCTGTTTGCATAGAACCGCCAGGAAACATTCGTCCCTGCAGGAGCTGAAATGTTGGAGATATTCGAGGAGATGTTCCATCGAGTATTGAAGCTGATGTAGCTGCTGTTCACAAAAACCAAGCTCTGGTTGATGCTGAAGATAAACCCTATCAATCTCGAATCACTTCCATTCTCAACCCACGTGGCATTGAATCTGACGCCGTCGCCTTGGCGTATCGTTGTTGCATTCACAGTCATGTTGTACCAGCTTGGTCTCGGCAGTTCATAGAAAATGACAGCCTCGAAGTAATCCTGCTTCATGTCGTCATTCTCGCCGCCAAAAGTGCGTGACATGAACTGCGTTCGGTTTCCTCGCACGAAGTTTTGAATCTGCCCGGCAGTGGTGATGTTGTACGTCATCGTTATGTTCCAGTTAATTCGTGAGGTAACATTGTCAGTACGATTCACAAGAACAAGGTCGCCAGAGGTGAAATTAAGCAAACCAAGAGTCAAATTGTCGCCTATGCCGGTGATTTTGGCAGATCTGCTTTTTAAAGCAATACTCTGAATGCTGGAATAGGGCGGCCACGTAAAGTTCACAAAAAAGTACGCATCAAGGGTAGCTGTACCGCCTGTATTTGAGCATTGCCCAATGTCAGTCTTGTTGATTTGGTCATGGCAGGCAAGCGATCCTGCTGTTGGCGCGCCGACAGTCCATGTATTCTCAGCAAGCGTTCCTGTGTATGCTGGATGTTTAAGTAAGTTTGGCACGATCGTCTGCGTCGCCTGGTTGAACGCCCACGCTTCTTCAGCGCCGAAGATAAAATGCAGGACATGCCGGCCAGGCGTAATAACCATGCTCGTCTCGCGAGCAGTCTCGCCGCAAGTATAATTCGCCGCAGAGACATAGCACGTATTCGTCGTGCATTGTTCCGTCTCCTTCACAAATGTTACAGGAACCTGCTGGGAGCCGCAAAAAACGCTCAAGAACTTCAGGTCGTAACCGCTTTCGCTGTCATCGGTCCACGTCGTCCCATCGCTCGCATAAATCCGCAGATCCGCAGTTCCAGCTGTCGTAAACTCAACAGCCCAGTCCCCGCCAACAGTAGGGTAACTCTGCACGTTTAAGACGCTGATCTCCACTTCATACGTCTGATTACTTAAGTGCGGCGCAGTCCATGCAACGCGATCAACAAGCGCATTCGCGTTGGTATCAGAGTAAACAACATCATGAACAAGCTCTCGAGAATCATTGACAATCCAGTACAAGCGCACTGATTGAGGAGACGTTTCCGCAATAGTCGTGTACACGGAAACATTCTGGTAAGGGATATCAGAAGAAACAATCACGCGCTTTCGATACGGTGTAAGAGCCTCTTCATAAACTGAAGGCGCCTCAGTCTCATATTCGATAGTGACCTCGCTTGCTTCATTAATGGCAACAATTGTTGCATTCGAAGAAGATGATTCCTGCACCGCAAATCCAGTAAGCAAGCTTGATGATGATGCACGTTTTTTACGAAGGGTAGCCTTGTGTGTGATATCTTCTTCAACACCACTGTTCAGTTTCTTCACCTTCACGTTCGTACTGTATTCTGGCAGCTCAACGGTTTTTTTCGGCGTTGCAGTCCGAACCCGTTTAGTCCATTTCACCGGCTTGTTAATCTCTGCAGGGTACTGTATAGTTTCTTCAGCAGACGCTGATGACAAGGGAAGTTCCTCAACAAGAGATTCTTCTGACGTGAGCTCGACAACAATCTGCTCTTCGAGAGCAGAAAGAGGCTCTTCTGCAGCTTGCTGTCTCATCGCCGTACCATTTTCAGACTGTTCAGAAACGACGTAGCCAGTCAAGACACCGATGCTACCGCGATCCTGCGTGGCAGTATAAGCAATAAAGGCGCAAAAGATAACTACAACAGCAATCCAGGTATGCCGGTGATGCATGCTATACGGAGGATCAGCGCTCTGCATGTACATGCCCCCCTACAGAGAACCACTCACAATCAGTAAACAGGCGGATGCCAAAGGCAATGCAAAAATAACGCAAGCACATCCCTTTTTTAACAATACTCAAGTTAATTCTACCCCTTTACCCACTTCTGTCACGCGTGCATGTCCCTTTTAATCTTTTCGCCAAAGCGAGGACAGAGTGGATGGCAGCGATACCCTACTGAAGAGCACGCAGCGCCGCTCAAAAATAACAAGGTTTATAAAGGGTATAACGGCCAATAAGGGCATGCAAAGCAAGTCTTCTTCTGAAGAAATGCGTTGTAGATGAACATCGATATATAGGTGAATGAACTATGGATGACAGACGTGGCGGACGGTTTAGTGCTGGTCCCCGTGAGATGCACGATGTAACGTGCTCCGATTGTGGCGCCCAGACGCAAGTGCCGTTCAAGCCATCAGAAGGCAGGCCCGTGTATTGCAAGGACTGCTACCAAAAGCACAAACCTAAACGAGAATTCTAATCAAGTTCTTCGATGGGGTTAGAGCATCACGATATTTTTTGTTTTTTACGATTTTTATTATTAAAACTCGAGAGTGCTATCTTGAGGATAGATTTTCATGCTTTCGCCAGAAATCCCCGTCCTTGAGGACGTGGGATCATTGAATCCGAAGTTAAAGCACTAAAAGAAAGAATAAGACAGTCAGTCCGATCAAAAAAGTCACTGAATTTAAGCTGACTGCTCCTTTGATATTTCCGACGGGCCGGAGCGCAATGACAGGCTTACTAATTCCAGCCTTCGAGCAAGCGTCAATCACATCTGGCAGGTTCTTATAAGCAAGCCCGGCCTCTTCAGCAAGTCCTGACATGGAAACTGCACGAACATAAATGCCCTTCTTTTCCATTTCTTTCTGAAGCTGATCGCCCCGAACTTCTCTTTTCGCTTGCGTCCTCGACATTGTTCTTCCACTTCCATGCGCCGTCGATCCGAACGTCTCTTCCTCTGCCTTCTTGGTTCCTACAAGCAGCGCGCTTCCAGTCTCCATCGATCCTCCAATAATAACAGGTTGTCCCGTCTCCTTATACGTGCTCCATAGCTCCGAGTTTCCAGGACCAAACGCTCTCGTCGAACCTTTCCGATGAACTATAAGCTCCTTCATCTCCCCATTAACCTTATGCTTCTCTAATTTTGCAATATTATGAGCAACGTCGTACACCATGTGCATTTCCATCTCTTCTGCTTTCTGTTTGAAAACTTTCTCAAAACCTTCCCTGATTCGATGCAAGATCACTTGCCGATTAGAGAATGCCATATTTGCGGCACACGCCATCGCCTTGTAATAATCCTGGCCTTCCTTTGTATGAAAGGGAGCGCACGCTAACTCTCGATCGCGAATTTCGATCTTCTCACGCTTCATAACATCCATAAAAATATTCAAATAGTCCGTTGCAATCTGGTGTCCAGTCCCACGCGAGCCGCAATGTACCATAACAACGACTTGATCGGGCCGTGTAATACCAAACTTCTTTGCAATAACAGGATCATAAATGTTTTTCGCTTGTGCAAGCTGGATCTCAAGATAGTGATTGCCAGAACCAAGAGTGCCAAGCTGGCTAATACCGCGTTGAATTACTTTTTGTGATACTTTTTCAGGATCTGCCCAGTCAATCCGTCCATGGCCTTCCATTCGCTCAAGATCTTCTTGCCAACCGTAGCCATTATTGATGCACCATTTTGCGCCTTCTGCCAGAACTTCCTTGAACTGCTGCTGATTGATTTTGACAAACCCCTTGCAACCGACGCCAGCCGGAACTGTTTTGAAGAGCGTGTCTACTAGTTCACGCAGTTTTGGTTCCACGTCTTTGAAGGTGAGGTTCGTTACGAGCAACCTCATCCCGCAGTTAATATATGGTCCTCTGCAACTGTTCTTTTGCAAAGCCAAACCCTATACCGCCGGGACTAATGACCCCGCCTTCTTCAGGATCAAATGCTGCAACGCCGCCAATCGGAAAACCATATCCCCAATGCCCGTCAGGCATACAGAGGGCATACTTTACGATTCCTGGCAGGCAGGCAACATTCGTCACCTGATCAAAGACGCCTTGATCCATCTGGTCTAGAAGTTTCTTCGTCGCTATAATCCTTGCAGGAACATTCATTCCCTGCTTATAGCTCGTTGGAATCTCCCAGACTGCTTCACTGATTTGCTTGATGTCTTTGGGCAGTTCTACCATAAACAAAATATGCAGAACTTGTATTATAAGGTTTTCGAATGCCCAATGCTAAAGCTATCGCAAGGGAAATATGTGCAGTATCTCCAATGTCGGGTACCGGCCTTCCAAATGCGCAATAACCAACTCAACTGCATTAACATCCAGCGTCCCAAAGTCGACGTTTCTAAATTTTTCGAGAGCAGACAGTAATTCTTTGAAGTCATGATCATTCTTGAACTGGACGATGCTAACGTGAGGCAAGAACTTCGGGAAATCGTGCCACAGTTTTTTTATTCCAGGTATCGTCTGTAAGTGTTTATTCAGTTCACCAATCTTATCTCGGTCATGTACCTCAACAAAAAGCACATCAGGAAACAAATTAACGTTCTTTAATTGCACGGTAAACGATTTTTTATCCTTAAGAACCTTCGCTGCTGCTGTTATAATGTGCTTGAGTTCTTTATCGTCAACGTCATCCTCATGCTGCTTCTGTTGAACAAGAAACCGACCACATTCCTTGGCGGTAATGTGAAAATACTCTTGCGGAAATGAATCAATGCAATCAAACTTTGACAGCCGCTTCTGGACCTTCGATAAAGCTTTTCGAACGGTGCTGTCAGAAACACGGATCAAAAAGGTGAGATACCTTGTCCGTCCTTTAGCCCAATCATTGTCTGCCCAATCGACAGTAATCTTAGGCTTAAGATGGTGACGGCCATTCCAAACATCTGCAAATGGCATAGAATCTTTTGGAGGACTTTCCATATATAAGGATTTCTACAAGAGTTCTAACAAAGTATTAACACGTCGATAGGGCATACCAAGCATATTGTTCTGGAACTCGCTGTTCCGGTCGACGAGAACACATGTCACCGGCGTTGCTATTTTACTCGAAAGATTGTAACCAAATTCAACATCAGTCCTTGTATCGCCGACAACAAGAACGTGATGATACGGTCGACCGATCGCCCCCAACGCCTTTAAACCTAGCATTGCATTTGGCTTCCCAAAAGGTCCATAAGGTTCAGCGCAAACAACAGTGGAAAAATATTTCTCAAGTTGAAAGTGTTGTAAGACTTTCGCAGTTCGATGCGTTGGTTTATTGGTAACCAGAGCAAACGGATGTTGGCAGGATTCCAAAAAAGGAACAGTATCAGAAAAAAGTGTGATATCATCACTTCGCAACGACTCATGATCTCCTTGATTATAAAGACTCATATAACGATCTTTCGTCCTTCTGTCAAGGGTTGCGAAAAAACTGCAGTATCGCTCATACGTTTCAAAATCTTCTTCAAGAAATTGAAGTCCTAATTCCGAAAGAACAACCCGACTCATGCGCCGATGCCAGTTAATCGAATCAATTAACGTCCCATCCAGATCTAACAAAAGAGCTGTATTCACGACAAAGGCCAAAAGAGGAGGATATAAAAACCTACCTTCTTCAGTCGACAGATGCGTTATTCACGTCAAGAAGTCCTCGATTTTATAGGAAAAGAAGGCCAAAAGAAACTGCAAGAAAGTTCGGTCTCGATCGTTGGCATCGGTGCGCTAGGATCTGTAGCAGCGGAGCTGTTAACCCGAGCAGGCATTGGTAATCTGCGTCTGATAGACCGTGATGTCGTCGAACTCCACAACCTCCAACGCCAGTCATTGTTCACCGAAGACGACGTCGACAAGCCAAAGGCAATCCAAGCAAAGAAACATCTCGAAAAGATTAACTCTGACGTCACTATCGAATCTCACGCAGAAGATCTCAACCAAGAAACTATCAGTGAAATAATGAAAGGCACAAGTCTCATGCTCGACGGCACTGACAATCTCGCAACGCGGTTTCTTGTCAATGATTTCTCTCGCAAGTACAATATTCCATGGATCTATGCGGCTGCAATCAAAGACACAGGCTACGTTCTTCCCATACTGCCGGATAAATTCTGTTTCCGATGCATCTTCAAGGAAGCCCGCCAATTAGAAACCTGCGACACTGTCGGAGTGTTAAACACGATAACTCATCTCATAGCATCTATCCAGGTGACAGAAGCGATTAAGATATTGCTGAACAAGATGGAAACGCCAGAACTAATAAAAGTAAACATCTGGAATAAAGAGTTCCAGCAGTTCACTGTCCAGAAGAGCCAAGAGTGTCCGGCATGCAAGGGCAACTTCGAATACCTCAACAAGCACGATACTGATGTCCTGAAGTTCTGCGGCTTAGGCACATATCAAATACGCAAAGGTCCATTACACTTGAAAGTTCTCAATGATCGGTTGTCAAAGATCGGCAAAGTCTTCGACTTCAACGCCTGTCTCAAATTCGAGAACCTCACCATTTTCAAAGATCGCGTCATCATCAAAGCTACAACCGAAGAGGAAGCCAAAAGCCTCTACGCAAAGTACATCGGCGATTAGCAACAAGTTTATATAAACAAAAAGAAAGAATAAAATATGGAAAAGAGGGTTATACTTGCCATAGGAATGCTGTTCCTGTTAGTCCCAATCGCGCTTGCGCAGCAAAAGAGTTACTTGAAACTGCGCGAATCCGTCCTCATTAACGGCAAGAATATCACGCTGGCTGGCCTTCTTTCGCGTGAAGTCTCCGAAGAGGCAAACTTCCTCGTGGACGGCATTTTCGGCACCGTTGAAAAATCGAGGGAAGGCGAAGTGAACGGCGTCCTCATCAATGTTACCGGCATCTCAAAAAGCCCGCCCGTCATCATTGTCACGTTCAGGGTGCCGTTCGTGTGCGGTGATGGTGCGTGTAGCAGTCTGGAAGATTACCAGATATGCTGCAAGGATTGTGGCTGTGGCCTTGGCGCTCGTCAATCCTGCATCAACAACATCTGTCGTTCAAATGTTTCCCACTACAGCTCAACATACGACTGTTACTATAACGCCGACTGCCAGGACGGAGACCCATGCACTGCGGACATATGCAACGTTCAGGCTGTCCCCTACAAATGTACGCATGCTCAAATAACCTCCTGCACCTCAAGTGACGGGTGTTGCCCTCGCACCTGTTCTGACGAGGAGGACCAGGACTGCAAGACTGTCAATCGCTGCATGAGCAAGGGTGAATGCAATGACAACAATCCATGCACAAAAGACTTTTGTGAAGGCACGCCGCGCCGCTGCAAATACACCACAGAAACCGGGTGCCCGCTCAGCAACGAATGCCTCCCGACAGGAACAGTAAACGCAGGAAAGTACTGCTCAGCTGAAAGCGTGTGGACTACTCTTAAAGGCGTAAACAAGCCCTGCGAACAAGATCATGAATGTGCTGGCGGAAGATGTCAATACAACAAGTGCGGTGGCCTTGCATTTCTTACAGGCGTAACCGCAAGCAACATCTACACCATAATACTGTACATCGCGCTGATCGCAACAGCGCTCGCAGTCGTCACCTATGTTATCATCTCCAAGAAAAAGCCTAGACTGCCACAACCTGGGCCGGGTTGACAACGAGGCCATCCTTTTCAATCGTCAGCTTCAACACCTTCTCCGGCGTCTTTGTTCCCCGCATCTTCAGAACCTCAATCGCGCGATTGCGGACGCCCTCTTTCTTGAAGTGATACAGGAGAATAATAGAGTCCACTTCAAACTGCAGCGTTGCGCTCAATTCATCCGCAGATTGGGACGCCTCTGACGTCAATACCGCAGTGCACCCCCATCGGTTGATAAGCTCGAACAGCGCCAATGATGATTCTTTCTGCGTCAACTCATCCTGGAACAGCAGGGAAAATGAAGTGATGGAATCAATCACGAGGCGCTTCGCGCGCATCTGTGTGATCATCGCGTCAATCGTCCCCCCGCCTTCTACAAGAACATGCTTGATCTGCTCTGGCGTGTACTCAAGGAATTTGAAGATGCCCATCTTTTCATACCGCTCAAGGTCCCATCCAAACTCGCGCATGTCGTCATAGAGTTTTTCGCGCTTCTCTTCAAACGTAATGTAAATGCCTGCCTCGCCGCGCTTGATCCCTTCAATGAGAAACTGAACCGCAAACGTCGTCTTTCCCGCGCCAGCGCCGCCGCAAACCATGTTGATACTGCCCATCTTGAAGCCGCCATCAACTACCTTGTCAAGTCCAGGTATTCCGCTCGATATTCTGTCGATTTTCATTCGTCCTTCTCGATAAGTGAAAAAGGCAATTCCTTTGGAAACACAGTGATGCCCTTGCTGCCAATCGTAAAGGGAAAGAAACCAAGCTGATGATCCTGCCTCATCTTCTCAACACTTATGCACCGTTCATACGAAGATCCCTTGCGTATCTTCGCCAGCAAGATGAGTCCTTCAAACAAAAAATCCTCTGGCTTGTACCGCAGGTGCGCCAAATTTGCCGTGTCTCGTTCCGTCGTCGCAATGAGCGTGACGCCATACCCCTTCATTTGGGTGATAAAATCCGCAATGCTCCTCCGAAAGCTCAGCTCGTCTGTGTTCATGTAGCTAAACAACGTCAAGGAATCAAGGACAACGCGCTTGATTTTTTTCTGCTTGATGACACCGATGATATTGCCAAACGTCGTGATCTTTCCGGTCAGCGGCTGGTACAGAACAGTAATAAAATCCTTGTACTTCCTGAAATCAAAGCCCATATCCGTGGCATATGCCTCAATGGAAGCCGCAGTTTCTTCGCAGCTGATGAACAAACCAGGTTCTTTGCGCTTTGCGCCGGCGCAGATGAACTGCAAACCAAAAATTGTTTTTCCAGTCCCGGGAATGCCGGTCAGGAGAATCGCCGATGTTCGGATAATGCCGCCCTTCAGAATCTCGTCCAACCCCTCAATCCCCGTTCCAACATAGTCCATAAAATAACAACAAGACCTTGCTTTATAATAGTATCGATGACTGCGAGATAGAAACCTTTATATCTTTGTTTTGGCGCATCATGCGCATGGATATAAAAGAGGAATTACAAATCAAGTTAGGATCTTCTCGGGATTATGTCGCTCTAGCAACTGTCAGTCCAAGGAACTATCAGAGTACCAATATCGAAATCGTCTCCTACCTCGTCAACATCGAAAAGATTCCTGGCGTCTATGTAACGCTAAACAGATCATTTTCCTATATGGCAAAGGCGCTCAAAAACAGCGCCGTAAATACTGACATGATTGTCTTCATCGACGCAGTCACTCAAACCGCAGGAGGCAACATCGAGAAGACAAAAAGATGCCTCTTCATAGGCAATCCAGAGAATCTCAGCGACATCTCGATGGCAATGGACCAGGCAGTTCAAGCAGTACCAGAAGATAATAAGTTCCTTTTTTTTGACAGCCTCGATACACTGCTCATGTACAACAAGCCAGCAACCGTCGCTAAGTTTATCCACTTTCTATCAGGCAAAATGCGCGTCTGGAAAGTCAAAGGCATCATCATCAGTCTGTCAAAAGAATCAAACAAGGAATTAATCGAGGACCTCATACAATTTTGCGACATCGTGATGGAGCTGTGATGGAAAAAGAGTTCATACGAAAAGTAGGAATCATTGCGACAGTGTTTATCTTCTTCGTGCTTTCGCTGATGACTCTCAGGCCTGAAATTACAGGATTCTTTCTCTTCGAAGGAAAAGACACGAGCCAGGTAGGCGTTGGCATGATCACGATGGCAATCATTTTGCTCATGTTCATATTCATCAACAAGGGCAAGCTCAAGGAGATCCTCAAGAACATCATCGGCGTGCTGGCCATTTACATCGGCATTTACACCGTCACCAAGATCATTCCAAACCTTGACCTGCTGATCGGAACGCTCTCGCTCACGTTCGGCCTGATGGCAATTATCTGGGCGTGGAAGGCAAAAAAAGCCTTCTCAAAAGGTTCCTCGTTGCGCGATTTCTCGGCAGCATTCGCCTCGTGCCTCATCTCCATCCTTCTCTATTCTCTCTATGACAGCGCACTGTCAATATGGGAACTAAAGGGGTTCTGGGTATACGGCAAGTATGCATTGATTACCATAGCATACATCAACTTTGTCTACGCCGCATACAAGATGAGAAACCTCGGCACAGTTTTCGGCTTCGCTGAGCAGACAAAAGTAATAAAGAAAGCGCTCAAGTCTAAAAAGTAAAGAATCCGCTCAGCATATGCGAAACAATGAACTTCACTAGGAAAAAAAGGGATATTGTCAAAATCAAAAGGATCGGCAAGAACTTCAGGCCTTCAACCTCCTTGCCCTTCGCAATCAACCCTAGGACAAGAGAGCCCATAACAGACGTAATAACGAGCGACGTAATCGTGTACGTGTTGACGAATTCCGGCGTCAGCGTAATTTTGCTGATGGTGATAGGAAGCTGTGCAGCCACACTTGGCGGCGGCAGTTCAATCTTGGAGAAGATGTTCGTGATGACTTCGATAAGGAACGAGCTCAAGCCAAAAAGCATGGGCGCGCCAAAACTGATTGCAGAAAAAATAAAGATGACGTACACCAGGACATTCGCGCGAATTCTCTGTTCAGACAGCCGCTGCGTGCGCAGGTTGCTGCCAGTCTGTTCAAGCAGATCTGCAATCGAGCCGCCAGACTCAACGCCAGACACAACCAAGCTGACGGTTTTCTGAAGCTTGTCTGACTTGTAACGGAAAGCCATCTCGCGCAATGCCGCATCAAGCTCCTTGCCAGTCGCAATCTCAGTGCCAACGCGCTTGATCTCTTCCTGGAACTGGCCAAATTCAGGGCGTGCCGCTAATAAGAACGCGCGATCAATCGTCATGCCTGCGCGCAAGTTAGCAGCCATCAGCTGCAGTACATCTGGCAAAAGCTCCTCAACAAATTTTGCTTTGCCATCTGCAGAAAGCACAAGGTATGTGTGAATGCTCATGAGAATAACAATAAACGACCCGACAAGCGCAACAATGAAGTACGATGCAAAGAAGATACGCACGAGAAGCCCAATGAAAACTGCAAGCACAAGCGCAACAATAGTAATGAACGACAAGTAGCTTTCCACATCGGTCCGGATGCCACAGTAGCGCAGCAACTTCTCGAAATTATTGCGGATGCCCGCAGGATAGAGGCGGCCAAGAACACGAATCATGTTAAATCAGGCTCGGCCTCCTGGTCTTGATCATCCCAATAAACATAATTTGAAACACCACAGTCATGGTCAGCAGAGAATAGAATACGAGCTTGATAGTGCCTGACGGTATACCTGAAAATGATGAGATGATAATGATAAACGTGATGCCCAAGGATGGCGCAATGATCGCGATCAGCATGTAGAACAATGCCAGCGGACTGAGCTGACCGCCATACCGCTGGATCTGCGTGATCTGCTCGTCATTGACTGATCGTATGACATCAGTAATCAACGTGGAAATATCTGCTCCCTCTTTCATGCCATTAACAAGCTGCCAGATCGCCCGCCGAAACAGGATAGAAGGATTTCTGATCGCAATGTCCTCCAAGACATCAACCTGCGATCGCCCGGCATTGATCTCCTTGACCGCATTCCTCATCTCCACCGAGATTTCTCCATAGTCTCCATTCGAGAGATTGACAAGAATATTAAACAGCGCCACACCCGAATTGAGTTGCACCAGCATGTCCTGCAATGCAGGTATCAGATTTCGCTCGATTCCTTTGATGCGGCGGGAAGCAACAAGCCGAGGATATGCAAGCTGTTGCATGACCATCAAGAATGTGACGCCAACAGAAATGAGCGCAAAAATGTAGTAGGCCACATTGAACCTGAAGGATGTAAGGCTAAAGAGCAACGCCAACACCAGAAACACGAAACTGGAAGCAAGGCTCATGCTGATGTACTCTATGGAAGTAAACTTAGACTCTGCCTGGTTCAAGCTGATGCTCAGCGAAGGCATCTTCTTGTCAACCTTCTCAGCAATGCCGTAGAAAGTCTTCGCAAACTTGTAAAGCGCAGGTTCAGGAAGGAGTGAAAAAGGAATTCTCATCGTCAGCCCTCGACAGATGCTCCAGCCATCTCAATGACAGAGTCTGGATCGAGGTAGTAGCGCCGCAGCAGCTCGCCGACGTCATCAACGTGACGGATGTTGTTCTTGACCACCCACTCCAGAATCTTCGACTTGACAAGGATCTCCTGCTCAATCTGCGCAGTTGTCATGCCTGTATGTCTGCTCAGTTCTTCATACACGCGCAATGATGCAGAATGCTCCACAATCTCGTCAGTCGACGGCTTCCATCGATAGAGAATATTGGGACGGATGCCAGCGCCGCCCTCTTCCAGCGCAGGAATGAACTCGCCAACCTGATAGACGCGTCGAATTCCCTTTCGTCGGTCGCGAAACATCACGACATTCAAGTTGACGCCCGCAAGCAGATTCTTCGGCACCTCAATCGGCGGATTCACGAGGCGTTGGATTGTCTCCGCAACACTGTCCGCATGGACTGTCGCATAGACACTGTGGCCTGTATGCATTGCCTCGAACAAAACTTCTGCTTGGTCTTTCTTGCGCATTTCCCCAAGAATGATACGATCGGGCCTCATACGCAAAGAGTTCACGAGCAAGTCCAACATCGAAACTTCTCCCTTCCCTTCAGGATTCGGTTGCCGTATCGTTAGTGGACACCAGTAGAGAAACTTTGGCAATTGTAGCTCCCGGGTGTCTTCAATAGACACAATTCTGTGATTCGGTGGAATGAAAGGCATGATAACGTTCAAAAAAGATGTCTTCCCGCTTGCAGTGCCGCCGCTGATCAAGATGTTCAACTCGTACTGGATCGCTAGCCAGATCAGCGACAGCAATCGCGGCGTGCAGGTCTTGTTCTTGATAAAGTCAGTCAGCGTCCATGGATCGCGCGCGAACTTTCTGATGGTGATAGTGTGGCCCTTCGTCGAAATAGGAAAGAGAACGGCATTCGCTCTATCGCCAGTCAC
>CAYJXL010000001.1:21487-48819 GCA_964374125.1 Candidatus Woesearchaeota archaeon
TGCGCATCAAGCAACGGATTCAACGTCGTGATCTGCCGTCCAATGCGCCGTCCAATGATGTTTGCATAGTTCAATATCTTCCCCTCATTATCAACGGTAATATTTGTCTCCAGCCATCCGTGAAATTTGTGGTAAACACGAACAGGCTCTTTCGCAGAGATAATGACAATTTCTTCCAAATTCTCGTCCGCAGAAAGATATTCTAGCTCACCAAGGCCGAGCATCTCCTGGATAAGGACATTGATCAGAAGCTTCATCGTCGCCTCATCAATGCTGGGAATCTTCATCTTTAGCAGCATCGCAGCCCGCTCGCTGAATTTCTCCTTGAGCTTGGCAATCGCACCAGGATCGACAATCTCAGTAGAACTTACTGTCACATCGCGAATGAGGCCGTGCTTGATGTTTTCCATGAGCGCCTTCGTCGCTGGCGCTATCTGCGGAGCTTCTACGTGGTAAACCTTCGTCACTCCTTTTCCGCCGAGGATGCTGACGTTCAAAACAAGCTCGTCAACCTTCACTCGGTACTCTTCAATTTTCTCCATATCACCTCAGGTTCCCCAACAGTTGGATAATGTAAAGTAGCCAACTCTTGCTCTTTTAATATCTTTCCCCACTCTTCTGCTTGCTCCTTGGAGATGCCGAAGATCATCGCAATCTCCGTGATCGTCAGTTTGCCCCGCTCAGTCAGCACCGCGTAGAGCTTGTCAAGATCAGTCTGATAGCTGCCCAAGCCGCTGAGCTGGCTCTTGATCTCAGCAACTGTCTTCTGCTCCGCAATGCGATACTCAACAGTTTTGATTTTCATCGCCACGCGTATCTTCACAATAAAGACAAGGGTAACGCCAAAGAGAACAACAATCGCTCCAACAAAAAAGATAGGCGACGCGTGCCGGAGCAGTTTGATCCAGTAAGGAAAGAGCAGAAGTTCTGACGTATAGAGGATATATATCAATGCAAAGACGACAGCAAGCAACACCACAGCTAAAACAGTCCTCAGTTGTTTATGCTTCACTGCGATTTCATGGTACGTCTTGTCAAAAATCTCAGAGGGCCAGCCGCTCTTGAGCGCAGCTTCTTTGACCTTATCCTTTGGATATCCTAGACGAATAGCTTTCAAGAGATACGCTTTAAACGTCTTCATTTTTGTTGTTTCATCAGGCTTCTGGTCCTTGATGACGGCAACATCTGCCCTCTGCTGCGTGGTTATTTGTGGCTTCCCTGTCGCCATCGTCGTATCAATCTTGGTCGACAAAGGCTGCTTTTTGCCGAGGAATTTCGAAAAAAACGAGGTCCTTGCCTGCGGCTGTTTTATTGTTCTCATCCGCAGCGCAGCCGGCGCGAGCTTGACTCGTTCAGAAGCCTCAAGCGGCTTTTTTTTCTGCGCAAGGCGATGCTTGATAAGCGCAAAGACAAGCATATTCAATCCTATTAAAAAGACCACGAGAAACGCAGCCATGTGAATATCCAAAAGGAAAAAAGAGAAAGTGATAACAGCAATCCCTGCAATGAAAAGGAGCTTAAAGAGGAGCAACGTCATAAGAACACCACGTCATTCGTCATTTATTAATCATTGTTGTACTTCTCAAATAGTTACACTACAGGATGCGGACGTAACTCTTGGGAAAAAGTAGGGGCTGCCCGAGAGCGCTCGTCGTTCGGATATTAAGACTGCCAAGATCCAAGAGTTCTTCTGCAACATCGTAGACCCGTAGCCGTTCAGAATTCGTCAGGTTAGCAACATATGTCACGGCCAAGGAAACATTGCCCACGCCAAAGGCAGCATAAGCCCCTTTGGCATAAATAAAAGTGTTCGGAATAGAGCCGCTGATGAAAGCCGGCTGTATCTGTCCTGGTGGTACGATATTCTCAATGTAGTAAATATCACGAATAGTCACCCCCGTTGCAGCATCCTGTAAGACAAGAGGCTCCCATGTTTTGCAGTCTGAGTTTGGTGGATTTGTCGGGCTAGTGCCTGGATACGGAGGAATACAAAGCGCGGCATTCGTCCGATTCATGAGTCGCATCCGGAAATAAACAGTGTGACAAGGGAGATTGGGGGGAACACACGAAGTCAATTCCTGATGCCGGTGAACGCGAATGGTCGGGGTCGGTGAAGTATATGTATAATTGAGAGGAAGGGAAACATTAAGCTGAACAATAAGTTCAAGGAAAGAAACAGCACCAGTCTGTGTGATTATATTCGGGTTACCCCCTGGATCGTTTCTGATATCAGGATCAAAACTCAACACGTGAATCCAGCTGGAATTAATCACCCCGCCAGTACCACCGCCAGTTGTGTTAACTAAAAAATACCGATACCACAGGTCTTGCCCGCTCTTTGGCCGCTCAAAAGTAAGACCGTACCACGCAAGGTTCGGCAGGGTATGAACGATCCGGTCACCATACAAAGTTGTAAGATAATTCGTGTAAAACGCCTTCGCAAATGACATCGTAGATAGGTCAACATCAAGTTCTCCTGCAGTGTGCTTCCTGAGCGTGATCACAGAATCGTTCACAAATAACGCAAATCTAGCAACCTCTGTGTCATAGACCCGAAGCGCATCAGAAGTAGCGCGATCAATGTTATAGAGCTTATCATACGCGGCAAGCTCCATCAATCGATCATCAGAGTTCTCTGCGTTGCGCAAGATCAGCGTCGCAAGCCCGAGAATGATCAGGCTCAGAAAAGTGATGCCAAGCGTCAGCAAGACGCCGCTTCGATCGCCTCTTTTCACTGAATTCATATCATCTTACCCATATGTAGTAGCGTATCAATCGACCAAAATCCATTTTGTTGTCTGACCCATTTAATGCAATGAGTTTCTCGCCACTCCCTATAAACGTTTCGTTGACAAGAACTGGAACATCGCCAGGCGTTGCAGCCGCATATTCCTTTGCGCCAAGCAGCGTGAACCAATGCACAGATGAGTTAACGGTCGTAAAGAGAAGCGAGTTGACGCCAGAGTCCAGAGGCAAAGTTCCCCCTGCAAGCGTCATGCCTGTAGCGTTGGTAGAAAACCCGATCACGCGAACAACAAGATTAGGGTTTTCACCGCCCCGCGCGCTGATATTCATCGTCATATTTCCATAAGAAGTGACATTAAGGCGGATGCCATAGTAAGCAACTTTCCCAAGCGAGGGCGTCGTGACATTGAACGTCCCATTGCAGCTGTGCTCGCTGCAGGTGCACCCATTGCCAGAACCCACGGGAGGAAGAAGACGTATATTATCGCACAGCACGCCGTTAACAGCATAAGCATTCGTCCTATTCACCTCAGTTTCCGCCATGTCAAAAATAAGCACTTTCATCGCATAGCCCTCAGGCAGGTACTTCGAGGCATTGACGTCTTTAGGGTCAAGAAAAGGGTTCATCCGCGGCGTCTGCCCTGCAGGCGGCGGCGCGTAATCTTTCATGATAGCCTTCCGAAGATCGCCGTTTAAATCAAGCATGTGCATCACGTCATTGCCGATCCTGATCAGATGCAACTGCGACACGGACTCGCGGCTTGCGGTCGTAAAATAATATGAAGTATTGATAAGGAGAATAAGCACGATAACGACGGCGATAGCCGCATCCAGTGAAAACACAATCCCCTGCTTCATCAGTCTTTCCATAGTGCAAACTCCACCACGCGTGGCGCTCCCTTGTAGACAATAATGCGCGCGGTATTCACAGCAACCCTTCCTGTCGGTCGCTGGCCGCGAGAGACATACTCTGTCCCATCAAAATCGCGAATAAGAAAATAATGACTGTAGAGGCCAATGTTGAGCAGATTATCAACGTCTGCGCTGCTCATGGCGCGAAACTTTTCCACTTTCGCATCCGAGAGAATGCCGTGGTAAGATGCCAAACCAAGCTGCTGCACTGTTGCTGCTGTTGGCGAGAGTTGGGTCTCCCAGTCAAAAGGCACCCCCTCTGATTTTGCAAGCATATCGGAAATCAAAAATGTCTTAAGGATCATGTCGTCGTATTCTGATCGAGTATTCAAGCGAATGCTGTAAAGGTCCCACGTAATCGTCAGAATAATCATTAAAATAACAAAAACAGAAACTGCCACAAACAAGTCAATGATAACCGCCTGTCCTCTCTTCGCCATCATTTTCAAGCAGATCAATCTTTATCCTGGCCGCCGCCAGATGATACATCGATGTAAGCATAATTAGAGCGCGAACCGTCGCTGTTCTCAATCCAGACGCGATACCGGGTCTTACCTGCAAATATTGGCTCTTGGAAAACCATCGCGCTTGCGGCAGCCTGATCAGCCTGTGCATCATAGGTGTAAGCATTGTCATTAACCTGGTCTTCACTCCATTGTTTTGTTTGTTTGTCGTATTTATCCATGCGAACAACAGAGGTGCTGTCAAATTGAGTGCCGATCAGGACAGGAGCGTCGCTCGGCTTCATGGTGAAGGCATTCACATCTTGTTGCTCACAGTAACTCCTGCTGATAGGCGGATTATTTGAAAGCGTAACGCATGCAATAACTGGTCCACCCGTGCTTACAGTCATGAGACCGTCTATAATATTCGTCACCGTGACAGTCCGCGGACCGCTTAAGCTGACATCGACATTGCCAAGCTTGACAGGCCCCCCGCCAACAGACTCAAGAGACCCGCTTCCAGCAAAGCTCAAGGACAATTCTCTTCCGCGCGCCGTCAACGTCGCTTCAGCAGGAAAACGCACAAGCGCCTTTGCAGCGCTGCCCCGATACAAGTTCGCAACAGTGTACGTCAAATCGGCGATGGTAACGATTGCCCCGGTCCCATAATAGTTGCCAAGCTGCTGATGCATAGCGTCAAAAAAGAAGTAAAAAAACGGGGCAATAAGCGTAAGAAAAATGCCGATGATAATCACATACTCGTATCCCAGTTGTCCCCTTTTCATGTGCACGCCCCAGGAATAGTATAGACACCTCCCGCGCCAAGAATAACGGTAAGGTTCCCCTTCTCGTTTATGATGTTAACCATCTTCTGTGTTGGCAGGCTAAAGCATTGCAAGGACGGATTATAAATGTATGCATTGAATGTGCAGGATGTTGACGTTGTCACGCGGCGTCCAGCAGCCCCCTGAACTTCAATAACACCCGCAGAGTAAACGTCAGCAGGATAGCGCAACGTCAAGTTCGTATGGGTATAGTACGTGGAGATAGACGTTTCTGTCAGGGCAGTCGCAAGTTTGAGGCACTCGCTCCGTCGCTCGGTAATGTCGTCTAAATATCGCAGATCGCCCTGCAGGTCAAAGCTGATCGCAGACAAAATCAAAAAAATCATGATCATCGCGCCCACCGCATACATCACTTCCGTGCTAATTTGGCCTTTCTTCATTCAGCTGATCTTGCGCAATCGCACATCAATAAGATCCCCCTCCATCGCTGTAACTAAAATGCGGTACGTTCCAGCCTGCACGGGCAGCGTGCCATTGAGCGTGCCAAACAACGAATAATGAAAATCACTCGTCTGTCCAAACAGTGTTGTCTGATACAAAAGATCGTGACCCGCTGCAGAAAATCCAGTGACCCCTTTCGGCAGGGTAATGGTGACAACTTCCTGTGACCCGGGGCCAACTGCGTACACTGCATTCGCAGATTTCGCGATTCTCCGCACCGCATTGTCAAGCTGGTTAATCTTGATCTGGAGATTCGCCTCCGAGACAGCAAAGTGAAGCGTTGGAATGAGAAAGAAGAGCAAAAGGCCGACCATGATAATGTATTCAATGCCGGCTTGAGCCCGTTTCACGATATCACCTTGATAAAATGAAAAAAACGAAGGTTAAATACTTTTCGAGGACTACGAGTAGTCGATATATACATCAACGCCTCGAAGATATTTGATGACAGAAAGCGCGGCATTGCATCCCTCCCCAACCGAGTTTGCGGCCTGCGCATTCCCGCCCGTGCAGTTTCCACCTGCAAAGACGCCATCAGCGCTTGTCTTCCCATCACGATCAATCACAAGGTAGTTTTTCTCTGTCCGCAAACCAAGCTTTGTCGCAAAGTTCAATGCTGTAGTAACGCCAAGCGCAACAAAGACCCCGTCATAATGCTCCTTCGTGCCATTCTCAAGAACAACAGATTCAAGCTGCTTGTTGCCCTCAAAAGACACGATCTTATCGGTTCGAAACTGCACCGCATTCTTTTCCAGATGCTGGCGGAGCGCTGGCGCTATAGCAAAGGGAATGCTGTTTGAGAATATCGTGATATCTTTCGTGTAGCTCAACAACGTGATCGCTTCCTCAGCTGCATGGTTCGCGGCGCCAAGTACTGCAATCTTCTTCTGTTTGTACCAATAGCCATCACAGACCGCGCAGTAGTGAACGCCCTTGCCGCTTAATGCCTGCTCATTCTTCGCGCCTGCAATCTTGTATGCTGTCCCTGTTGCAATGATAACTGTCTTGCTCGTCACGTAAAAGCTGTTTGCGGTCTTCACAGTAAATACATCCTTCTCCTTTGTCATGTTCACAACCTCGTCCTCAAGAACCTCAGTACCAAATCGCTGCGCTTGGCGCACCGCTCGTTCCACAATATCCGGTCCAGTGACGTCCTTGTCAAAGCCGAAATAATTCGCGACAATATGCGCCTTATAGAGTGCGCCTTCTTTGTATTTGCCGATGAGCAATGTTCGAAGTTTCGCGCGCGATGTATAGATTGCAGCGCTGATGCCTGCAGGCCCCGCGCCTATGATGACACAGTCGTACAGAGAAGTCTTTCCTTTGCCCTCAACCATGCGAACAGAAAAGAGGGGAACTTTTTAAAGCTTTGTGCAAGACGCTAAAGTCGTTGTTCCAACGAGTCATCAGAGGATTTACCGTCCCTCTTTCCCCCGAAATAGCCCAGTATATATGAGACATTTCTGCTTGTGGTAAGGCCACCAATCCGAAAGTTGATAACATCACCCTCTTGGAGAGTAGCATACGCCGTCGTAAGATCGCCATCAATACTGAGGGGAGAAAGCTTCACCAAGAGAGGAAGATCATAATACTGCCCAAGAACCTTCTTATCATGAGGATGCAACGGCATGGCAATGTAATCACCATAAGGATTGGACGTAAAAATACGTGCCGCAATAGAGCGTCTAGATCTATTCGAAAACCGACCATGCTCATACTTTATTTTCTTCATAGTGATTAAAAAGTGTAGGGCGGTTATTTAACTTTCAGCGCCTTCTTCAACGCAGGCTCGTCATAACCAACAATGATCTCGCCATCAATATCAATGACAGGAACGCCGCGTTGTCCAGACTTCCGAACCATCTCCTCCGCAGCCTTGTCGTCATCCTCAACGTTCTTCGTCGTAAAAGGTATCATATGAGCCTTGAACCACTCAGCAGCCTTGTGACACCAGGGACAATGCTCTGTTCGATAAAGAAGTACTTTTGCCATAATTACAGCCTCCGCCGATAGTTTTCACCGTCGTCTTTATAAAGATTTCTTTGGCAATAGGTTTAAAAAGTTCTAAAAGTGCGTACGTAAAAAAGAGATGAGCCTCATTCAGATTCGGGGAGTAAGCAAAAGCTTCGGCAGAAACCTCATTCTCGAAAACATTGACCTCGACATTGAGGAAAGTGAAATCTTTGGCATCATAGGTGTCAATGGGTCTGGAAAGACCACGTTGCTGAAGCTCATCGTTGGGTTCTATCAGCCAGACAGGGGAGCTGTCTTCTACAACAACCAGCCGTTGCGAAAGGTGCTGAAACAGATAAAGCGGGACATGGGGTTCACAACGCAGGAAAGCAGTTTTTATTCGAAGTTGACAGTGACAGAAAACATAAAATATTTCGGCTCACTCTACGGTCTCGACAGGCATCAAATCGCTGTCAACATGCAGCGCATCCTCGCCCTCGTCGAGCTCGAAGACGCCGCAAACATGCTGGCAGAGCACCTCTCAGGAGGCATGCAGCGGCGCCTTGATATGGCCTGTTCTCTCATCCACAACCCGAAGATCCTGATCCTTGACGAACCAACAGAAGATCTTGACCCGCTGCTCAGAAAGGACATTGTTCGTCTCATCAAGAAAGTTAACAGCCTCGGCACGACAGTCATCATCACATCCCACCTGCTTGACGACATCGAAAACCTCTGCAGTCGTATCGCCATTCTGCACAACAAAAGAATCTCAAAAATAGGCTCCATCAATGATCTTCGGGAGTCTTACAACAAGAAAGAAGAACTTCATCTGGAAACACTGAGCGGAAACTACGAAAGCATCATCCGCAATTTAAACCTGACTGAGTTTCTTGCTGAAGACGGGAAGCTGGTAGTCTACACCACTGACGCGGAGAAGACGCTCCACAACATTCTTCACATCATTGAAAATGAAAATGAAAAATTATTGTATGTCGACATCCGGAAGCCGAGCCTTCGCGAGGTTTTTGAAACGGTGACAAACAAAAAATGGCTGGAAAACTATTCAATCTGATCAAGAAGAACTACAAGCTCCTTATTCGCACGAGGAGCTCTGCGCTCATTGTCATATTCGGCCCGCTGCTTCTGATCCTCCTCGTTGGCTTGGCATTCAACACCGCAGGCATATACAGCATCAGGGTTGCCTCATTCTCAGAAAAATACAGTACGCTCGCCGACGCGCTGCTCGGGCAGCTCCAAAAAAACCAGTTCACTGTCGCCAAAGTAGAAACGAAAGAAGCCTGTGTCAATGGCGTCAAAACAAGTGCCTACAATGTCTGCGCCGTGTTTCCGGCAGACCTTGACCAAACAAAGAGCGGGGAAATTGTGTTCTATGTGGACAACACAAAAACCAACCTGGTGTACGCGATCACCGACGCCATGAGCGCCGCGGTCGCGACAAAAAGCAAAGAGCTGACCACGCAGATGATTCAGGCAGTCATTGATGTCATGGCAACAGTGCAAACAGAGCTGATCGACAAGAAGGAGCTTGTCGCCGCTCTCCAAACATCAAACGAACAAATTGATAAGAATCTCGACGAAGCAATGGCAAAGCTCAAGGCGATGCACCTTAGCTTTGATACCTCAACATTGCCGCTAAGCACCCTCAAGGATCTTGTCAAGCCGCAAGGCAACCAAACCTCCCAGGCCAGCATCGTCCTAGCACGACTGGAGAGCGAGCTCAACATAGTGGAAAATCAAATAGACACCGCAAACAACGCAAAGGAGAAGTCGCTGATTGAATTGAACGCGGCAAAGCCCCTCATCACGTCCAATCTCGGGTACACGACGTCGCTCTCAGCCGCGCTCATAGGCATCGAGAAAAGCATTGATGGAGCTAAGCAGGTCGGAATCGGCAAGATCGCCAGCCCATTGTCAACAAGAATAGAGCCTGTCATTCCGCAAAAAACAAGTTTAAGCTATATATTTCCGACGCTGCTTGTATTGATCATTATGTTCGTCAGCATGCTCATCGCATCCGCACTGGAAATTCGCGAGCGCTCCTCAAAGATTTTCTTCAAGAATTTCATCACGCCAACAAGCAACGCAATGTTCTTGTTCGCAAATTTTGTGACAAACCTCTCCATCGTCATGCTCCAGCTCATTGTCTTGATTGCTGCTGCATTTATATTTTTCAACAGCCAGTTGCTTCCCGCGCTCGCGTTGCTCTCGCTCGCGCTCATCATCATCGCCTCGCTGTTCCTCCTCTTGGGCATGCTGCTTGGCAGCCTTTTCAGGAGCGAGGAAACAAGCACGATAGCGGCAATCAGCATCAGCTTTATTCTGCTGTTCTTCTCTGGCACGATCTTGCCGCTCGAAACGCTCCCCGAATTCATGCGCAATCTTGCATACCTGAATCCGTTCTATCTCAGTGAATCGCTGCTGAACAAGATTATCCTCTTCAACGCGCCTCTCTCGACAGTTGCGTCATCGATGTATGCGCTGCTGGGCACAGTGTCCGTGCTCTTCGTCATTGTGTTCTTTGCAAAAAAGCTCTCCCAGAAAACTATATAAAACAATAAAATGAGCGCTTTTCTATGCCTATAGAATTTTGCAGCGTTTCTGGATTCAACGAGGTAGGCAAGAATATGTCTGCAGTCAAGGTTGGCGGCGATGCAGTCCTCCTTGACATGGGCTTCTATGTCCAGAAGCTTGCTGATTTTGAGGAACGAAACGGCAATCGCGCAGAGCTGACGAAGGAGCAGATGATCGATCTCCAGTGCGTGCCAGACGACCGCTGCATCAATTCATGGTCGAATAGCGTCAGGGCAATTGCCTGCTCGCACGCCCACCTCGACCATGTTGGCGCTGTTCCCTACTTGGCGCCAAAGTATCGCGCGCCAATACTTGCAACCCCGTACACAATCGAAGTGCTCAAAAACCAGATGCTTGAAGATGAAATCAAGCTGCCGAACCAGATCAAGAAGCTCAACACAGGTTCAATGCACAAGGCAGGCAATATGCAAATCGAGTTCATTCACACGACCCATTCAGTGCCGCAGAGCGCCATGATCGCAGTTCACACCAAGGAAGGTGTCGTCTTGTACACGAATGACTTCAAGCTCGACGACACCCCCGTGCTTGGAAGCATTCCAGACTACCGAAGGCTCAAGCAGTTGGGAAAAGAGGGTGTTATCGCTTTAGTCGCAGATTCGCTCTATTCACGGCTGTATCAAAAAACACCGAGCGAAATCATCGCTCGCGAGATGGTCCGCGAAGCATTATACGACCTAAAACAAAGCGATAATGCAATCTTGGTCACCTGCTTCGCCTCGCACATCGCTCGTCTCAAGTCCGTCATTGAATTTGCGCACCAAATCAAGCGCAAGGTCGTCTTCTTCGGCCGCAGCCTCTCAAGGTACACCGAAGCTGCCCGCAACGTCAATGTAATCGATTTCACCAGGGACGTGCAGATTTACGGTTACGCAGAAGACATCAAGCGTAAATTGCGCCAAATCGAAAAAGATGGGACGAGAGGAGACTACGTTATCGTCTGCACTGGCGGCCAGGGCGAGCCCCGCTCTGTGCTGTCAAAAATGCTCAACAATGTTCTTCCGTTCACTTTCGAGCGTGACGACGCGATCATCTTTTCCAACAGGACAATCCCCATCGAGCCGAATGTAGGCAACCGCGCAGCCTTGGAACGAAAGCTGCAGCAGTTTGGCGTCCGCATTTTCAAAGATCTTCACACGTCAGGCCACGC
The DNA here is from genome assembly GCA_964374125.1 of Candidatus Woesearchaeota archaeon. Taxonomy (GTDB): domain Archaea; phylum Nanobdellota; class Nanobdellia; order SCGC-AAA011-G17; family UBA489; genus CAYJXL01. Next base: position 32,590 of record CAYJXL010000001.1, read on the forward strand.
ATCGCGAGAGGATCTTCGAGAGTTGATCAAGCTCACCAATCCGCAACATATCATCCCGGGCCACGGCGACCACACGCTTGTCGGTCATGCCGTTGACTTGGCTGTGGAGATGGGCTACCAAAAGAACAAGGTACATCTCCTATCGAATGGTCAGAAGGTTACGTTGCAGTAAACAAATTCTTAAGAATCAAGCATGTTGTATACCATGGGGTTTACATGGATTGTGGCGTTGCAGGAATCTACTTGAAGAAACCGCTGAGTGAATATCCTGAGGAGGGCGGCGCTGTATTCCACGTATACCGCATGCTCATCGCACTGCAGCACAGGGGCCAAGAAACCGCAGGCTTCACCTCTTTCAATGCTGAGCGAGAGCAAGACCCCCTAGACACGCACACCGGCGAAGGGTTGGTTGGCGAAGTATTCAACGCGAAGAACAGCGAGGAATTCAATCAGCTCATGCGAACATATGCCGGAACTGCAGCAATCGGCCACGTGCGTTACGCCACCAGCGGTAATAATAACAACGACGAAACGCAGCGAACCCGTTGGAAAAAGGAGGCGCAACCTTTCCACCGACCGCATGGCCACATTAAGAAACACTTCGCGCTTGCCTTCAATGGCAATCTCGCAAATTTCCCAGAGCTGCGAGCAGATCTTGAAGGCCAAGGTGACTATCGGTTAAGCAAGGGCGTAGACACTGAAGCGCTGGTATATGTGCTTGCAATCAACATCAATCACGAACTTGAAAATGCGAAAGCGCAAGGCAGAGAATACAGCCTCGAGCAGGTGCTCAGCAGCGCTGCAACAAGGCTTGATGGCAGTTACAGTGCTGGGGTTCTGAATCTTGCAGGAGATCTTATCGCGTTCCGCGACCCTCACGGGTTTATGCCTCTGTGCTGGGGGGAGAACGACGAGTTTATCGCATTTGCATCAGAAACAAAAGCGCTGAACATGATTGGCATTTTCGAGCATAAGGATATCGCTCCGGGGGGGTACCTGCTCATCGACAAAAACAGAAGACTCCAACGTGGTCGTTTTGCAGAAGCCACGCCGACGCTATGCTTTTTCCAGTTGATGTATTTTGCAGATAAAATGTCAAAAATCGACCGTGTAGGGGTCGAAGACTTCCGCGAGCAGATTGGCAAAGAGCTCGCGCGCCTCGAACCGTTGCGCGACGAGCTCAACCCTGAAAACTGGGTCGTCCTGCCCGTACCAAAAACCGCAATAGTCATAGGAAGAAAGATGGCTGAGGAACTTAGAATTCCATGCAGCGACGCTCTGCAGAAGGTAACAGGAATTCGCGCATTCATTGAAAAAGAAGAGCAACGAAGTAATATTCTTACAGTAAACTACATCATCGATCCTACCAATCTCAGGGACAAGAACCTCATTGTTGTCGACGACAGCATCGTTCGCGGCGAAACCTCTAAAATGTTGATCCGCTACATCCGCGAGTCAGCCCAGCCGCGCAGCATCCATTTTCGCTCGGCATGCCCTCCAATAGGCTCGCCGTGCTTTTACGGAGTTGACTTTCCAACACTCCAGGAACTCGTTGCGGTGGGATACAATGAAGAAGAAGTCAACAATCTGGTCGCACGAAAACTCAATCTTGAAGTTGACAGTCTCAAGTACTTGCCTCTCGCATCCCTGAACCGTATTCTCGAGGAATTCGGCCACGCCAGTGCATGCAAGGCTTGTTTGACGGGTGAGTACCCAACGTCCGCGGGAAAGAAGAGGCTGGAAGAATTGGTAAGGCGATAGATGGTTACACATCACCTCGGAGACAAACTATTAAAAATCTTGACACCGTGTTAATCGCATGAAATTTGCCCATCTTTCAGACTGCCACGTTGGCGGATGGCGTGAGGATGAGCTCAAGCTCCTCAGCATCCAGGCATTCGTCAAATCAATGAACATCTGCATTGACGAAAAAGTCGACTTCATCATCATCGCCGGCGATCTCTTCAACAATGCGCTTCCAGCGATAGATGCATTAAAAGACGTCACAACTGCCCTCAAAAAAGTCAATGAAACAAACATTCCAGTCTACTGCGTTCCCGGCAGCCATGATTTCTCGCCATCAAACAAGACCATGCTCGATGTCCTTGAGAACGCAGGCCTTTTGACGAATGTCTATCGCTTCAATAACGGTAATCTCGCGATAACTATCGACAAGAAAACAGGAACGAAGATCACGGGCATGTGCGGCCTCCGCGGCAGCCTCGAAAAGTTCCAGTATGCGAAGCTCCTCAAGGAGAATCTCGAGAAGGAAGATGGCTTCAAGATCTTCGTCTTTCATACACTGCTGAATGAACTAAAGCCAACGCAGTTTGAAAACATCGAGGGCGAACCGCTCGCGTCGCTGCCGAAGAATTTCAACTATTACGCTGGCGGCCACCCGCATTTCGTCTACCACACGAAGCGCGACAGCTATGGCGTTATCGCCTATCCAGGTCCTTTGTTCCCGAATAATTTCAAGGAACTTGAGGAGCTTCAGCACGGCGGCTTCTACATCGTCGACGACAAACTGAACATGAGGCACATGCCCATAGAGCTAAAAAAAATTCTTCCATTCACGTTCAGTGCAGACAGCAAAACGCCGCAGCAACTCCACGATGAAATCAGAAAATCAATCAACACCGTTGACTATCGCGACAAAATAGTGCTGTTCAGAATCGAGGGAACGCTCGCAACGGGCAAGCCATCAGACATCAACCTTCACACAATAATTTCCTCGCTAACAGGTGCTTACAGCGTCCTAAGGAACACTGCAAAGCTGACTTCAAGGGAATTTGAGGAAAAGCCAATAGAAGCAGCAAACGTCGAAGACATCGAAGAAAAGATCATCAAGGATCATCTCGACCAGGTACAACTCAAGAACATGGGCAAGAATCAGGAACTATCGCTTGTCCAGAACCTGATGGTGATCCTTAACAAGGAAAAAAACGAAGGCGAGCGCAACATTGATTTTGAAGCCCGGATAACGAAAGATGCTGTCAAGCTGTTCAACATCGAGGGGTTATGGAGGTAACATGCTGCTGAAACAAATAAAGCTGTCAAACATCCGTTCGTACAAGAACTGTAGCCTGGCGCTTCCAGAAGGCTCTGTCATGTTGTCAGGGGATATAGGCTCAGGGAAATCAACAATCCTGCAGGCAATCGAGTTTGCCCTCTTCGGGATAACAAAGGAGATCTCAGGCGCATCTCTTCTAAGAAATGGAGAATCCTCAGGTTCCGTAGAGCTATTTTTCAGCGTTGGAAACAATGACGTCGCAATAAAAAGGGCATTGAAACGCTCACTGTCCTCAGTCACCCAAGATCACGGATACCTCATCATCAACGGAAAAAAGAACGAGAGGACAGCTTCTGAGCTCAAGCAGGAGATCATAACCCTCCTCCAATATCCGCAAGAGCTTCTCACAAAGAAATCAATGATCTACCGTTACACGGTCTACACGCCGCAAGAAGAGATGAAGCGCATACTATTTGAGGAAAAGGAACACCGCCTCGACACCCTCCGTCGCGTCTTTGGAATTGACAAGTACAAGAACATCTGCCAGGCTGCAGACATCTTCGCTTCAAGCTTGAAAATGAGAAACAGGGAGCTCGCCGGCAGGATTTCCGACATTCAGGGAAAGGAACAGGAAAAAGAAAAGAAACGCGAAGAGCTCGAACAGCTGAAAGCTCACCTGGAGTTGCTGGAGCCCCAATTAAGATCAAAGAAGCATCAGCTCGAAGAATACGATGCAAAGCTCAGGAACCTGGAGTCACAAAAAACAGACCTCGAAGTTCTCCAAAGGGAACTGGCTGCCGTTGGCGCAACACTCATGCACAAGGAAGCAGATCGCAAAAGAACAAGCGAGAGGCTGTCAAGAATGGAAGGGGAAAGGAAAACGATTTTGGCGCAGCTCACATCCACGAAGTTCTCTGTTGAAAAAAAAGACATCGACCAGAAATTAAAGGAGCTGGAAGAAGCAGAATCAAAAATTCGCTTGCTCAGGGACGACATCCAGGCGCTGAAGACCACGAGGAGCCATGCTGAAAAAAGCGCATACGACATAGCATCTTTTGACATCTGTCCAACATGCAAGCAAAAGGTTTCAAAGGACCATGTCCACTCGCTTGTCGCAAAGGAGGCAAAATGCGTCAAGGACTGCGAAGGAAGACTGGCTTTCTTGGAAAGGGATCTTGAAATCTCCACCAAGCTCCAGGCGTCACTGAAGGAAAACGTAAGCAAGCTGAAAGAGCTGGACAAAGAGGCGGAAATCGCGCGGATACAGCAGCAAAATCTAGCCGGCAGGGAAGAAGATGTAAAGCTTCAGCAGCATTCTCTTCAGGACCTCGAAAAAGAGCTTGCCCAGCTTCAGCAGAGAAATGACGTCCTTGCCTTGAAGCTCTCTCCGCACAAGGACATCCAGGAAGAATATGCAGCAGTCAAAAAAACAGTTGAAAGCCTGCGCGAAGAGGAAAAGAGGCTCTCGCTTGAGCTGAACAGCCTGCAAGTAAGGTCAACTGACGTCAGCGCAGCAGCGCAATCGCTTGAGAGAGAGCTTGCCGAAAAATACACGATCAAAGAAAGCATAGACCGCCTAAAGCAGATGCAGTACTGGCTCGAGGAATTCTTTGCTCCGCTCGTGATGACGATGGAAAAATCAGTCATGCTCAAGGTCCATCACGATTTCGACCAGCTGTTCCAGAAGTGGTTTAGCATGATCATCGAGAACGAGATAATAAAGATCAGGCTCGATACTGAGTTTACACCCGTCATTGAGCAGAATGGCCACGAAATAGAATACAGCTTTCTGAGCGGCGGGGAAAAAACTGCAGCAGCTCTCGCATATCGTCTTGCATTAAACCAAGTCATCAACACTCTCGCGAGCACGATCAAGACTCGCGATCTTATCGTCCTTGATGAGCCGACAGACGGCTTTTCTTCCGAGCAGCTCGACCGCATCCGCTCCGTGATTGACGAATTACAGATGAAACAAATAGTGATAGTTTCCCACGAAAGCAAGATCGAGAGCTTTGTTGATAATGTCATTCGCCTGGAGAAAAAAGAGCATGTCACAAAGGTTATATAAGCGATAAGCGGGCTGCCTTCTGACCGATCAGGAAAAGTTTCAAAGAGAATGAGGCTTCCAATCGCAGCAGAAATGTATGGTATCAAATCGGACGGAAATAATTTCAGATCGTCGCAGGCTACAGAATAACTACGAAGCAGACAAAATGTCCGAAGAATTAAGGTAACTCATTGTCATTTTACTTAACAGAATACAATGAAGTTTTCCATTTAAGGCGTGTTAAGTAAGCCGAGTGAAATGATGGCAAAAAGCATAGCGAAGGAGAGTTCGTGGCGAGCGACCGAAGGGAGCGAAGAGTTCCCGCCTTGTACCTAAAAAATATTATTCCATAGTTCTCTAATAGAGAATTTCATCTAGACTTGTTTAGATGAAGGAATATTAAAATTTAGGCGGGAATTGAACATAAGTGCTGTTAGGTGACCGAAAGCGACTTTATGACCGCAGTCAATAAAGGAGCTTGAGGCAAATGCGAAGCATTTGAGTTCGGCCACCCGAAAGGTTAATAAATATAGATTTGCACTACGTCAGTTATGGCAAAGAAAGAAGTTGATTGGGTTACTGTTATTATGTTTGTCTTGCTCATTGTACTTATCATTTGGTTCATCACTAAGGTACTCTAGAAAAATGGAAACTTGGAAAAAAGTACTATTTTGGTTGTTGGGGATTTTTGTGATCTATTTGATCATAGAAATACTTCGAAAAATTCTTGGTGGAAGTCTGGCAACTGATGCGATTGTCATCGGATTATTGGTAGCTAATTTGGGATATTCTTTCTACATAAACTCTAAGCTCTCGGAGCATCTTGGATGGCATAAAGGCAAAGGAAACCATCAGTAGAGGGTGGCCGAATTTCACTTAATGCCTGTTAGTTTCCCCGAGGCGAGCATCCTGATAAGGGTGAGCCGAGTGGTCGAGGCACAATATTCAATCGTTCTAGATGTGCCGAGAAGTCGCCTGTCTCAAACAAGAGGACTTAATCCCATGCTCATTCTTTCTCCTTGTAAAACCTACTCTTTTCTGCTATCGCAGTAAGTGACAGGCGATTGAAACTAACCCTTTATATCGGCATTCAATGGTTAATAACCTCTATTCGACGTCAAACCTCGATTCTTGAAAACTCATCCATCAATTTTGCATACCTTCCGAAGAGTTGTGACAATCTCGATCAGTTTTTCATTCTTTCCGCAACAATTCCTCTGTAACCGAAGATCCTTCCGATTTCTCTCCACCAAGCATATCAACATCCAATCACAAACTAACCCAATGGACGTTCTCCACCTGATGAAGGAAGAAATGCTTCGACGCAATCTCAGCCTTCAAACAGTGAAGACGTATCTGTGCTGCGTTCGAGAGTTCCTCAACCGATGCCATGTCCATCCCAAAAGCGTCACGAAATGGCATATTAAGGCCTACCTCAAAGCCCTGCAACAGAAAGGACTCTGTGGGAACACCCTGAATGTCCACGTCAATGCACTCAAGTTCCTTATGGAAGAGGTTCTTGGTAAACGCGTTCTTTTTCGAATAAAATACTCGAAAGTTCCTAAAACACTCCCAACAGTATTGACGCAAGAGGAGGTTGTTCAGTTATTCCAATCCATCAACAATCCAAAACATCATCTCATGACTATCTTAATGTATGCTGGCGGCCTCCGAGTCAGCGAGCTGGTGCACCTCAAAATCGAAGACCTTGAACTGGCAAAAGGGTATGGCTGGGTCAGGAATGGCAAGGAGCGAAAAGATCGGTTGTTTCCGGTAGCTGAGAAGATAAAACCAGTGCTGGTTGAGTATCTTGAAAAAATGCGACCAACGACTGAGGGGTGGTTATTTCGCGGCCACAACGACGATGCTTATAGCGCGCGATCAATTCACGAGATTATTAAGGGCGCAACAAAGAAAGCAGGCATACGAAAGAACGTTCATCCGCATACCTTACGACATTCGTTTGCAACGCACTTGATTGAGAATGGTTGCAACCTGGGAACTGTTCAGTCATTATTGGGGCACAACAGCGCCGACACAACTTTGAGGTATATCCACATGGTTTCGCCAAAGAGATTGAGCGCCAAAAGCCCGTATGATGAACTCGGTTTATAACGCATTTCCAATCTGCAAACTCGACCACCGCAAACATTTAAAACCGCTGGTTCTTGCATAAAGGCTATGAAGAACATATTCCTCTGGATTGCTGTGCTCATTTTCCTGCTGGGCTGCAGTTCGGAGAATGTTGAACAAGTAACAACGACGATCACGGGAAAGGCGATTGCGAAACAAGGAGAGGCTGAGGGGCCATTCAGCGGGCAGACGCTCGAACTAACCTTTGGCAAGGCCTACAAGCAGTCTACGTTCAATCCTGAGGGGAAGGTGCTGCAGATCAAGTTCGAGCGAACATATTTGCCGATGAAGGTGGGCGACAAGGTCATTATCCGCAACCGCGATGCTGGGCGAGAGGTCGTGCATATTGGAAAGCTTGGCAAGAAAAAGGAGTACAACCAGCAGGTCTTTGAACGGGAGATCCAGGGCAATGAGGAATTTGCCTTTATTTTCAAGTATCCTGGCAATTATCAGGTGCTCTGCAAGATCAACGGGTGCCTTGCGCGGATAGAGGTAACGTAAATTGTCGTCCCTATTCTTTAGAATTAGCCTATTTTAGCCTTTATTTCTTTAAACCTGGTTGATTTTCCTTTATTTTCTCTTCTTGATGCTATCGGAAGGTTTTTAAGGCTTTCTTGTTTTGTTACTTCTATGAAACGATTACTTTTCCTTGCGCTCATCGCCGTGGTCTTGGTGGGGTGCAGTGGGTCAAAGCAGGAGCCTGCTCCGCAGTCAAAGTCACTTTCAGACGAGGAGAGCACAGGCCCTGAGGTGTACACGATGACGCTTGTTCGAGAGCTTTCGCAACCGCTCCTTGGCAGCGGCACAGTCGCACGCGGCAAGCTTGTTCCAGAATCCCTGGTGCTTGAGAAAGGCGACACGATCAAGATCGAGAACAATGATTTGAATTATGAAACTATCCAAATCATCCAGGTCAAGAAAGATTACAAGCAATCCAAGTTCCGAACGCTCTTGCGCAAGGAGCTGACGAAAGGGGAGAGCGTTGAGTACACCTTCGAGGAAGAGGGGTCATACAAGGTCAAGTGCCTCTTCAGCGGGTGCGTGAGTTCTGTCGGCGTCGGCGCTGCTGCGTAATCACTGCGACAATTGATTCAGCTGGTTCAAGAGAAATTTCAGATGCTGGTTGTCTGGAAAGACCGTGAGCCCGACAGTGAAGACGTGTTTCGCGTCTTGGACGTGGTTCATCTTTAAAAAACTGAGACCCATGCCGACGTATGTCTTGACGTTGCGCGAATTCAGCGCGATGGACTTCTTGAAGTATTCAACAGCCTTGCCGTAATCGTTGAGAAAATTGTAGTAGATAATGCCCATGTCACGATATGCGCGGGCTTTATTCGGGCAGGTTGCAATGCTCTTTTCATATATCTCCAGGTAGCGAAGCTGCTTGGCTTTCTGGATCTCATCGCCTTTCGCGAACTGGTAATGATGGATTTTGATATCAGTCTTCACGGCGTCACCGAGCTGCCTGATAGAGCGATCGACTGACTCATGGACAGCGCCTTCAAAGCGGATCTCAGGAGCGTTGCGGAAGAGGCGAATGATGTTGCAGCTGATATATCCGCTGAAATTTTTTGTGTACCAGCTTGGCTTCAGGACCGGGGTGTAACTGAAGGCGTTGATGTCGTTGGTGTAATTGACCTGTGCAAACGCATAGCCGAGGTGAGTGTCGTCCTGGGCAAGTTCTTTTATTTTTGTACTGTCTTCACCGGCGACGACTTCGTCAGCATCGAGCACAAAAATCCAATCGTGCGAGGCCTTGCTGAGCGAGAAATTTCTTGCGCTGCTGAAATTGTCGTCCCACGCATAGTCGTAGACTTTCTCGGTGAACTCTTTTGCAATATTCTTGGTGTTGTCCTTGCTGCCCGTGTCAACCACAATCATTTCGTCAACGATTGGCTTAACAGAATTCAAGGCAGCCTTGATGTAATCTTCCTCGTTCCGAGCGATCATGCAGAGGCTGATACCCATGTTCTTGCTCTGTTGTTGATCTATTTAAGGTTTACCTGCGGCGTTGGTTATAGAGCTGGAAGAAGCTCCTGATAGTGTTTGCCAACCTGTCCTTTGTTTCCTTGGATTCAAGAACTCTTTTCACTTCGTCATGCGAGGTTGCGTTTGTGCCGTCTTCTGCGACTTTGTTCGTGATGCAGGAAAACGCGACGACGCGCATGCCACGGCTTCGCGCGACAATGACTTCAGGAACTGTTGACATGCCAACGGCATCGACACCCCGCCTTCTCAGATCGATGCACTCAGCCTCTGTTTCGTAAGTCGGTCCGGTCATCGCCATGTAGACCCCTTCGTGCACCCTGCTGCCCTTTATCATTGACAGCAGCCACTGCCATAGACCTGATTTTCGCGATGCGTCTGAGCCTGCTTTCCTGAGCAACTTTCTGAATTCTGGATCATATGCCTTGCTTAATGGAACAAACCGCGGCACTGATATTCCCTCAGGGGTTGTGAATGTGTAATGCGTACCAAGCAGGGGGTTTGGAATCTCCGACATGTGCGATCTGATGACCATGAGGTCACCGATGTTGTAGCGAGGGTGCAAGCCTCCAGCAGCATTTGTTGCAAAGTAATTTGGCACCTGAAGATTTGCGAGCACATGAACAGGAAATGCCACCTGCAAGATTCCCGTATTGTGCGGTTCGTCTGCGACTTCATAGTAATGCTTCCGTCCCTGGAATCCAAGAATAGGAACGCCCTCAAGTTTTCCGATCCAGAGCATGCCTGCGTGGCCTTCGACTGTCGGCACTGGAAAATGCGGGATGCTACTGTAAAGTATCAGCTCCGGGCAGTCAATGGTTTCAGCCAGCTTCTCGAGACCAGAACCGAGCACAATGCCAAATTCAGGGCGCGTGCCGTGTAATCGCTCTTTCAGGAATGCGGCAGCTTCATCGACGTTGCGCTCGTAGTCTCTCCTGTACTCAATAGCCTCTTCAAGACTTTGGATGCTCATCATCTCACGGGGGGCTTTGACTTTATATGTTTAACTATTCTTAAGTGGGAACGACAGTCTTGATGCATCGGCGTTCATTGTCAATCCAGCCATAGCCAAATCCTCGTCGATCATAGCCCAAAAAGTTTTTATACAATGATTTATGGATATCTACATGAGAAAAAGGGAAAAGAGGCGTATTTCTCTCGTTGTCGCGATTGTTGTGGCACTAGCGCTTGTCTCTTTGGGACTTTATTTGAAGACGCGCGTCGGGTATGCGGTTTACACGAGCGATGAAGCGCCGTTCTTTGAACAGATCGTTGATGCGTTCTTTGGCGCCAGACAGTCGCCTGACTCTGCGCTGCCTCCAGAGAAAGAATTTCTTCAGAAACCACTGCAAGAACCTGAGGTTCCGGCTGCTCCTGGACCAGGCACCGATGTTCCACTGATTGTTGATGACATGCTTATTTATCGCAATAACGGTCTTTCGCGACAAAACGATCCTGCGCAGTTTGGATTTTCCTTGCCTGAAACAAGCGGCGTGACAGACCCAGCGAATATCGCAATCGTGCGCAATGTCGGCGGCACGCTTGTTGAGGTGCCGAGCCAGATGACAACAACAGATGTGCTCTCGCGATGGGGCGATGTTGCTGACACGAGCAAGCCGATCAAGTGGATTCTTGTTCATACGCTTCTTGATGTTCCGGCGACGGGATCGAATGGGGAATACTTTGTGCGTTACGGGCCCTTAGTAACGCGGAATGCGCAACCGCAAAATCCCATCACTGTCACGCAGAATGCCGGATCAATATTCGTCAATACCGGACCAGCAATTTTTGAGATCAGCCAAACAGATTTCAAGCTCTTCACCAATGTCTGGATTGACAAAGACAGGGACAATGTTGTTGAACAAAATTCTGACGACCTGATTGCAACTGCTGATCCAAATAATGGACTGATTGCATCATTTATTCCAGATCCCGCCAATGCGCCAACACAGACAACGAGATATACCTCGCACATACGCGCAGGCGATCGTGTCTTCATTGAGCCTGACTCAGGGCCACTGCATACGATGGTGACTGCGGAATTTAAGGTGTATGATGGCGCAGGAACTCCACTTAACTGGTTCAAGGGCAAGATTCGTTTTCATTTCTCCAGTGGCCACTCCGATGCGAAGGTTGAGGTGATTCTTGTCAACGAGGGAAATTACGGGACTGGCAACTTTGGTCCTGAGCAGCATCTTTATTTCAGGGACGTGAAAGTAGACCAGAAACTCGTTGTTCAACCAACGACGATCTTTTTCGAGCCGAACATAGGGCTTGCCCAGCTTCCTATCGCTTCCGGGGAGATGATCCAGCTTGAGCAGAAATTCCGGTGCTATACTGGCAGACATACCTATAGCGGACCAGGCTGCAGCGATCGGGCGGATGACAAGTTCTCTCTCGAGATCACGCGGGATGGCACTCCAACGCCGCTTCATGTTTTCGGACCGCAGGCTAATTTTGGGGGCGCGTCGCAGGGATTCTTGAGCATAAAAGATGCTGCCGGCACGACCGTCACGATTGGGATGGAAGATTTCTGGAAGAATTTTCCGACAGCGATTGCACTTGGCGACAGGGTCTCGCTGCGATTCTGGCCTGCAGGCGCAATTGGACCTGCGACGCCAGCTGACTACTACATGCCTGCACAGAAATATGGTGATCGCGCCGTGCTCCTTGAAGGCGGACGCATGGCGAAACATGAGTACCTCATTGACTTCAACTTGGGGCAGAGCCCAACACCAGCGGAGGAATTCAACAAGATTCTCAAGTTCACCAATCCACCATTCATCAGACCAGCACCAGACTATTTCTTTGACGTGTTCAAGGACAGCGGCCTGCTTGGCACATTTTTTGTTCCGCTGGAGGTCTGGGGATTAGGACCGACGCCGGTTGAGCCTTCGATGGTGGCTGATTTGCAACGAGCAGAACGCATGCTCTGCACAGCGGTTGACTATCGTACGCTGTATGGCGGTCGGCAATGCGGAGAGCAAGCAGGTGGGGCTATTGGGTTTACTGACATTGACGCATACCGAAACAGGGGCGGATTTTCTGGTCTCGACGGACTCATGTACGGCTGGTGGAACATTGGCGACCTGATCTGGCAGAGCGGGTTTTCCTCAAACCACTATGACATTCCTTTTATTCTCCTGCTCCAGGCTATTCGTGGCGGCGGGCCAAAGGCAATGGATCTCGGACGAGAATCTGCGCGGCACAGAACGTACTATGACGAAATCTGGACAGATCCAAATATTGCGCCGCCCTACTCGCGCGTGACTTCCCACCGCGTCCGCAATGAGAAGGGGGACTACCATGGCAATACTGACCGGGCAAAGGCAAGCCATGAGTGGCTTTCGGGAATGATTTTGCATGCGCTCTTAAGTGGAGACAAGGAGGCATTTGTTGCAGCAAACGGCGCATTGCAAGCCTTCCTTCGTGCGCCGACACTTCGGGCACGAACAAACGGTCCTGTCTTTCAACAGCCTTATGCTCGCGAAACTGGCTGGCGCTTGACGAATTTCGTTGCGCTGTATGACTTATGGGGCAAACCTGAGATCATGACAGAGATGCAGGGGCTTGCAAACAGCATGATCCAGGCAGAGGAACGCGATCGGCAAGGATGGTTTATGGAAGCGCCAACGCAGAATGCGGGAATCCAGTTTTGGATCGAGGGCATTGGCATGCAGGCAATTGCGCGGTACTATTTCCTTGCGCAGCGCGTCAATCCTCCTGATCCTCTCCTGCCGCGTGCGAAGGCAACGGTGCTCCGCGCAGCTGATCTCTATGCACGCCAGACAGCAGATCTATTCCCAGCCGGCGAGTGTCCTGCACTCCGAGCTATCGGGCAGATTTACAACAACCCGGTCATTTTTGATCATGAATACCCGGCTGGCTCTGGAAGTTATTATCCGACATCTGTTGACAACTTCTGGGTGCCGCCAGGATTTCAATACCCTCCCAATCCAGCATTCAAGTGCGATGCTGACCGCTCACAGACGCCATTCTACTTCAATCTCCTTTCTCTTGCGGCGAGGATGACTGATGCAGCAAACCCCCAAGAGCGGGCGCAGCGTGATCGGTATGTCACTTATGCGCGGAAGCTCTTCTCTGCGCGCGCCAGATATTTCGGTCTGGGGAACTTTGTCAGCGTGCGCCGCGATAACCCTGCTGATTTTAGCAAGATCAGCTTCTTTGTTGGCGGCGTCGCTGGGAGCGTACCGAAAGAATTCGGGTGGACGGGGATTAACTTACCAAACTACCTTTACATGGAATGGTGGCTGGCGCAGCAACAAGCGCCGCAGATACCTACGCCGCACATTAGCATTCTCTCGCCTGCATACATACCTTTTGATCAGGCAGCGACTGTGACGCTCATGGGCACAGGGCTTTTGCTGGCAAACCCGCGCACTGATGTCCTCATCGACACTATGCCTTTGGACCCCCGCGTTACTGTCACTATCGTTTCACCAACTGAACTAAGCCTTCGGGTTCCTCCAATCGTGCTACCTCAGGGGAGACATCAGATTTCTCTGCGCAATCAAGGAGCGCAACCGCCAACATCAAACAGCGTTGAGCTCGTCGTCGTTCCATCATTTCTTATCCCCTCACTTGGAACGGTTACGCCGCCCGTCGTTGCGAACACGCAGCCAAATCTGGTGCAGATTACTGGAAATAATCTCATTGATCCTCGTCAGATTGGAGCCACGATAGCGCTGCTTGCGAACGGGCAACTGTACCCACCAAACCGATACCAAGTGTTTCCCAGCGCTGTTGACATTTCGATCCCGCTGGGAGAATCACCTGGAATTTACCGGTTCGAGGCGCAGTTTGTTGATCCTGTCTTCGGCAACATCATCTCGAATCCTGTGTACATGGGCATTATCAGCCAACCGAGCGTCACGAGGATCATGCCGACTGCAGTCTTTAACAACGTGGACAACATCGTGGTTCTTACTGGATCTGGATTTGTTGTGCCAGACCAGCGACTGCCGAACCTTGTGCCCTCAATCCTGCTTGTGAACCTCAACAACAACTGGGTGCCGTATCCATTCGTCCGCTACTTTACGGAAAGCGAGCTCAGGTTTGAGGTTTTGGCAGGAACTGCGCAAGGCATATATCAGTTTGCGGTTCAAAACACCTTGGATTCACAGCAGTTCCCAACAAACTTGCGATCGACGATTGTGCAATTGAATGTTCGTGAGCCGCTGGCAACGCCAACGATAGATGGTGTTATTCCTTCAAGTATCCAGCGCACTGCGCCAGCAACAATTATAATTATTGGCACCGGCATTGCCAGCAATCCTGCGACCCAGGTGATTGTTGATGGGACTCCATTTACAGCAGGAACAATCGCTATCGATGAGCCGCGACAGACGATCACTGTGCAGATTCCTGCAAACACGCTCGCGCGGGGGAGACATACAGTACAGCTCGAGAACACGGGTGCACAGCCACCCCGTTCAGATCCACCGTTTCCCCTTGATGCTGAGAACATAATGTGCGGCAACAATGTTGTGGAGCCTGGGGAACAGTGCGATCCGCCCGGAAGTGTCTGCCTTATTTCGCCAGGACCAAATGCGTGCACATCAACGTGCCAGTGCGCTCCTTCGATACCGTCATATCTGCCGCAAATAGATCGAATAACTCCAGACATTATTCCAGCGACGCAGTCAGTTGTTGTTCGTGTTTTTGGCCTGAACTTCCTTGATATTTCCCGGCTACCGCCATTGCGTGCGGAACTTATTGCCAACAGCAATGTTTACCCATACCCATACTTCTTTGCGAGCCCGTTCGAGATCCAGGTACCGATTGTTGTGTCGCAGCCACCATTGCTCAATCCAGGATATTACTCTGTGCAAGCGCGGCGGAGAGATCCACAGGGGCTACCGGTGCTTTCGAACACAAAGCCGTTTACCATCATTGGAGTACCGAGGCTTGATTCAATTAGTCCACAGATCATTGTAAACGATGTCCAACGAACAGTAGCGTTGCGAGGTGCAAACTTCGTTCCAGTAAATCCACAACATGCTGCTGTATTCCCAACAATTCCTTTTGTACGTGCTGGACAAAATCCGCCGGGACGATATACAACCATATTTGGCCAAAACTCAGTCAATGTTCGAAACACCATGGAAATTGAACTCACTGTGCCTCAATTAATAACCCCTGGAGTGTACACGTTCTATGCACAAAATACAGTGGACAATGTAAACCTGCCAATAGAACTTCAGTCAGGCACACAGAATCTCGTCGTTGTTCAGGCTGGCTGCAACAATGGCGTTCTCGAACCTGGCGAGGAATGCGAAGTCGGGATTCCGTGCACCCGTGGAACGTGCAATGCTGCATGCCGCTGCGAGGTTGCACCAACGCCAGGACCTGGACCTTCAGGGGGCGGTGGGGGGAGCGGCAGCGGAGGCGGAGGGAGTGGCAGTGTCGGGTTTGTCATGATCCTCGACCTTGACACGCAGAAGGAGCATGCTGTTGAGCTCATTCGCGGGAGCACGCTGTTCTTGAAGTACAATGATCGCGAATACTCTGCTCGCGTAGAGCAACTGACGTATGTGCCGCAAAAGCTGACATTGAAACTGCAGCCACGGTACAATCTCTTGACCTTGGAGTCTGGACATTCGAGTGAGGTCTTGCTTGATGCAGACAGCATTACAGACGTGAAGATTGCGCTGACTGGGGTGACGAGGAACGTGCGCGCAAAAGTGACTTTTACAAGACTGACGCCATTTTCACCGCGATATTTGGGACCGAAGCCGACGCCGCGAGCTGCGCGAAGGCCCCAGCTGCCTGAGCAACCTCGGCTGACAGAGCCTGCCCTTGAGGAAGGAACAACAATTGTCGAGGATACATATAAGATCCAGAAGGCGCGAAGATTCATGACATTTTCTCTCCTCACCAAAGTTCTTGCGGGAGCAATTGCGATACTGGTGATCCTGCTTGTTGCCTATGTGCTTCTTCGCAGACGCGGTTCTGAACCTGTCACGTAGTAAGCAGCGTAGACCGAGGAAGTTAATGGGTGATAGCTTTTTATCCTTGCTCTTTATGCTCT
>CAYJXL010000002.1:0-43899 GCA_964374125.1 Candidatus Woesearchaeota archaeon
AGAGCATAAAGAGCAAGGATAAAAAGCTATCACCCATTAACTTCCTCGGTCTACCCTTCAGTTCGATAGACAACTTTCAGCAGCCTGCCTGACGGCGGTATTCGTGCAATCGCATTCCAAACGCCTTTCCATGTTCGATCGCGCTGCCTTTCCGAGACAACGACGCAATACTCAACCATATCATCCGTGATACCCGGTCGCTTGCGTCGTTTTCGAAACCAATAAAGCGTGCTTTCAATTGGCATAACTTAAAGAAAAACTCAATCTGGCTCTGTTAGAAGAGCTGTGCAGAAAGCTTAATATAGATGCAAATCATAAAAGATTCATCCAATGAAGCTGCCAAAGAAGGTTAACCTTAAAGCCCTTGAAGAGTTTAAGAAAAAGAACTTTGAAGAGCGGATCAATTTTATCGATCAGTATGTGGAATGGGTCAAAAAAACCCCCAATAAAGTCTGGTCAAAGCAGCAGAAAGATTTGGAGGCGAAGTAGCATGCTTCTAACAAACCATGGCAGTGGTTGAAATTTTTAAGTGTGCGGGCTGTGGCAGAGAGCACCAAAGCAAGATATACGAAAACGCTTCGGAAGCTATTGCAGATGAGTTTACAGAGGGTTTCTTTGCGCCAATCTGGGACAAGCTTAAAGAACAAGCTAAAAGAAAATCACTGGAAGAATTTTGTAAAGAGATCATGTTCTATGCCGTGTACAACTATCACCGAAACAAGCGGCGGATCAGAATTACGAGAGGTAGTATCGCAACGCCGGACAAATCAGACAAAGGATTAGAGAAAGCGAAAGATGGCTGAAAAAGATAACAACCGCAGGGAATACGAAGAAAGAATCGTGTAATGGCTCGGAGAAGACTTTGATCCTGAAGCTTTTGATATTGAAAAAATAAATAAAAGACTGGATGTCAAAAAACAGAGGGACTATGAAAGAAGACGTACAGCTAATCAAGCTCTTGGCGCCGGACAACGAAAAAGTAAAGGAATTAAAATCAATCTTCAAGAAAGAAGCAGACTACGCGGGGATACTTGGGCCGATAGAGTATACAATCGCCTCATATTACAAAGAAAATAAGAAACTAAGAGACCATGACGTGGCCAAAGCCGTCAAGGACATAAAGTTAAATCTCGATCAAGGATTTAAGGATGTTAAGGATCCAATTGAACAAGAGATCTTTGGCGCTGCTTACTATGCGCTCCAAAAGAAAAAAATCACAAAGCACGAGTTCCTGCTCGTTCTCAGCTACATCACTTGGAGCATTGATAACAGAAGATGGATCCCAGACGCGAGAGCTTATCTCAATTGGCTCCTTGCGTTCTTCGGCATGTCGAACAAAAAAGAAGAAAAAGAATTTGAGAGACAATATGATGAACTCGGAGCGATGTTATGTATTGATAAAGATAGGCTCAATGTTATGAAGTGTGATTACAGCAATGTCCCTAAGCAGAGCGAAGAAGCAGAAGAGTGGAACAAAGAAAACAGCGAATACTTTGCGATGTCAGATGGGGAAAAATACAAGTATCTGCTTGCCTGCAAGGAAGACCCTGGTTGCGAATTTGCCAACATCGGCCTAGAGCTTGAGAAGAAAGGCGAATTCAAGAAGGCAAAAAAGCTCTATAAACGGGCGATACGGTTGTATCCGGACGACCATGATGGATACTCTCACTTGGGTATGCTCTACAAGAAGATGAAGAAGTATGCGCGTGCTGCAGCTAATCTGAGTGCTGCGCTTGAACTGGCGCAGAAACTAAAGGATGAAGACCCGACGTACATCAATCAGGAAGTAATCGACGAGATAGAAAAAGAGCTTAAGGAGATTGAAACGCTAAGGAAGAAATGAGCCGCCGCCCAAAGGATGAGACATTTCCGTCGTTTATCCGAAGAAGCCCGAAGAGATTATCCAAAGCGCCTTGCAAGATCACGCATGACCTTCTCACCAGCTTCATGTAGCGCTTCATCAGTTGTTTTGCGTTTTGATGAGCCTGCAATCTTTTCGATATGCCTCAGCATGGCTTCTTTTTCAAGCTCTGAAAGCTTCTCTCTGATGGCATCACGAACGAATTCGCTTCTTGTGCTATAGCGGTGATCCTGAATTGTCCGATCTATCTCGCGAAGGATCTTTCCATCGATTTTTAAATTGAGAACTTCCATGGTAATACTTTGTATATACGAACTCATTTATATAGTTTACTCGTCTCCACCCATCAAATCCATCGTCGAACAATGAATCAAAGAAACATTCGAAGGTCCAGCATCAATGCTAACGTTCCTTGCCAAGAAATCCATTAATCTAAAAAATCTTTCAACTTCTCCGCAATCTCTCCAGAAAGATAATCTCTATATCAAAAACAATAATCACTCTTCAACCCCTCGCAGGAACTATATAAAGAAAAAATTCTCAACAACGGAATGAACGAAACAATTGATCTTCTTCAGTACCTTCCAACAGACATCATAACGCAAGAAGAAAGGAAATACCCATTGCACGTACAACACGACGAAATCTCGATAGGCCTAAGTTACCAAGCACCGTTGCATAATCAAACAGGCGAATGCGGCACGCAAGAGTTCTCCTGCACTATACCTCGCTACATAGCAAAGAATGAGCGTACCTTCGAAGTGCTCGATCTTCTGCAGGCAGAGATGGGAAAGACACAGAATGGAACCCTATCATTCTCAAATTGTGAACCGAAGATTATCAACGCAGTTATGCGGTGGTTCGACCAAGAAGGATTGCTAGATAAAAATAAATGGCGATGGAGTACTAAGGTTAATATTAATGAACCGATAGATCAAGCCCGCAAGACCAAAATAGAGGGGGATTGCACTGACTATTGGCTTAGCAAGACGAAAGTAACAAAAGAACAAGCGTATCCTAAAAGAGTAACTTACGTAAAACAATCACCACACAAAGAACCGCAAAACAAAGGAACGCTGGTTCTAGAGTACAGAAACAACCTCTTTAGCCAGGTTATCAAAAATTTAGTAAGGAAGGTAACCTACGAACAGATTACAAACGAACAACCGGAGCTCATCAGAGGTTATATGCGAGGGATTATCGCTGGTGAGGCATGCGTTAATGACGACCCAAAAAGCAGGCATTTCACAGTGCATATATCTGCTACAAAGCCTGAAGAAAGAGCGATTTATAAGAACTGCTTAGAAAATATCGGCTTAGAGGCAAAGATTTATAGCAACTACAAAGAGATGTTAATCTCCAGATTAAAAAATCTTATCCAACTATTGAATCTACGATTAATGACTCTCAGCCCACGCAAATATGCAAAATTCCTCTACATGATGCAAAGGTATTCCGATATAAAAGAAAAAACAGGTTACTTCATGGGGGAGAAAAAGGGCATATGGAACAAGCACCCTCAAGAGAAAATCGATAAGATCATCGAGCTATACAAAAGTGGGATAACCTGAACCGAAGACATAGCAAATCATGTAGGTGTCAGTACAATCAAAGTAAGCAGAGTGCTAAGAGAAAGCAATTTGCGTAAAAAAAATTAGTGAACTACAGCGAAGAAATCAAACAAAAGATCATAGCGTATATAAAAGATGATCCAACAATGTCGAACGAACAAGTTGCAAAAGTATTCAATATAAGCAGATCAGCAATACAACGAGTACGTACAAAATACCACTGTAGGAGACCACGAAATACAATTAAAACACCACAAGAAAAAGTTGATCGTATCATTCAGATATATCGACAAAACCCAACAGCGAAACTGAAAGATATTGCGTATGAAGTTGGCGTAAGTGATAATGTCGTGTCAAACGTTCGAAAGAGATACGGTTTAACGCATCTAGGGTACATGCATATTATCGGAAATAACAATCGAAAATATAAACAACAAAATAAAAATAAACTGCTCAATAAAGATAAGTCAAAAGTTTAGGAAACGAGATAAGCCTGCGATCATCTATAAGATTTTTGTCGTGCTTTCCGCGGCTTAGAATCATTCGGTTTGTGAGGTTCGTTCACACGACTGTCGTCCACGATAAGATGCCGATCGTAGCTCAAAAAGTCTTGTCTCAATTGCTTGTTCTTCGTAAATTCAACCAACGCTTTTGCAACACATCCTCTCGCAGCTTCCGCTTGCGCGTGCCATCCGCCGCCAAAGACATTGATGTCGACATTGATCTTCTTTGCGTAATCGCCTGCAATCTCCAAAGGTTCTTGTACCAACAG
The DNA here is from genome assembly GCA_964374125.1 of Candidatus Woesearchaeota archaeon. Taxonomy (GTDB): domain Archaea; phylum Nanobdellota; class Nanobdellia; order SCGC-AAA011-G17; family UBA489; genus CAYJXL01. The sequence goes on from CAYJXL010000002.1 coordinate 4,205, forward strand.
CCGCGCCATCTTCGGCCCATACGTATCAAGCAGCTGATGGTTAATCCGAATGAACCCCTGTCCATCCCGCAACGTCGCTCTCGCTATCGCCCTCTTCCGTCGTGATGATACATGAACAATCTTAGTTGCCATAGATTACTGGCCTCTTCATCTGTTTTTTCTCGTGCACTGCTATTGGAACTCCAGGAGTACAAATATCTTCGGCCATCATCACGGGGATAAACAAATAATCTTCTCTTCTTCGTCTTGTCAGGCGATACTTATTATTGACAATTCCAATCTGCCGCTGTTCATGCATAACGTCCAAATAATGAACAATAGCGAGATTAGTAAGACTAATTCCAGCTCTTGCGGCTAACGCTTGTGCTCCACTAACAACCTCGGAAAGCGTTGGGCTTCTCCCCTCCATCCTCCGAACAGCTTGGACAGCAACTGAAATATACAGCGTCAAGTTCATTTCACGAAGATCATTCTCATCCATTGTTAATTCCTCCCCAGGTGGAAACATAATTCCTGTAATGTCATGTATTTTAAGCTTTGCGTCTTGCTGACATTCGCCCCAGCAACAGTAGCAAGCGTCTTCCCCTCAAATTCTTTTGGAACGCCGACATAGCACATAACTCGCTGCAGTGCTGTTTTGCCCTTAAATTGCCTGTACGGCAACATCCCGCGAATGACGCGCTTCAAGAACCGATGCTCCTGTCTGTAAACAAACGGCCCAGTCTTGGGCATCCCCCGCTCCAGTCGGTGCTTGTAATGATCCAAGAGCGGTCTTCTGTTCCCTGTAATGACTGCATGTTCGCTGTTCACAATCACAATCGCATCGCCAAGCAACGCCCTCTTCGCCGCATAGCTCGCAAGCCGTCCAACAACCAAGTTCGTCGCGTCAATGATCATATTAGCCAACGATCCTCACCCCTTTGCCTGTGGGATTCTCTTTGAGCAACGCTAATAACGTAATCGCCTTGCCTGTTTTGTTAATGCTCGCAAGCGCACCGTCAGAGAACTTCCACGCTGCCACTGTAATCTTCCGCTCGAGAACATCATTCCCCAAGACTTTTCCAGGCACGACAATGAGCTCTTTGTCTCGACACACCTTGTTTAGATCTCTAATGGTAACCTCACGCCTGATTCTCGTGGGCCGTTCCAAATCAGAAGCCACTCTTCTCCAGATCTCGACCTTATGCTGAGCGCTCGCTACTTGCAACATCTTGATCATCTCCTGTAGTCTTGGATTCGTAGGGCCTGTTCGTACTGCCATGGTAAAACGCTGAAGAATCATCGCTACTGGACGCGTGAGCTCGCAGCGTATCTTTTGCTTCGAATGAAAGCTTTATAAAAGCATCGATTCCTCAGCAGGCAAAAATGTATACACAAGACTGATTCCATTTAAAGTATTTAGCATAGGGTACGTTTTATTCAAGTGGTATGCGCTTCAGACCGATGCGATCATAAACACGATCGGAACTAAGTATCTCATCGCCTTGCGCGAAGGCCGCATGCAATGCGTCAAAGGTATGCAGCTTGTTCTCCTGCATGAAGTGAGCCGCAAGCAATAGTTTCGTCCGATCCGCACCACGAACCTCCGCAATCTCAGTCACGTCCATAACAATACGTTCTGGATCAAGTTGCATGCGTTCTGACAAGAGAAGCATCTCGATGACGGTGACAACAGATGTCCAAAGTCTATCTCGATGCTGTTCAAAAAGACGTTTCGCTGAACTCTTCAACCAATCAGTCGTCTTGATAAGTGCAAGGAAGAAATCAGTATCAGCATACGTCACGCTCTCACCTGGTAAAGTGCAGTCTCTCGAATCAATTTCTTAAGGCGCTTGAGAGAGAGCTTCCGTGCTTTGCCAGCGACTTCCTGAAGATCCTTTACAGGATCCTTAGGTACAGGAAGAAGGACAATCTCCCCAGCTGCGGGTACTGCAATGAACCGATCGCCATATTTCTTGCGGAGTTCCTCTTTTAGATACAAGCGTCCTTTCGCATCGCATATAGTAGTAAATGTCATACGATAGATGTAGTGGGGAAGTATATAAACTTTTCCCACCAATAACTGTTTGGGGTATTGGCTCAACTCAGCCTAAAGTACGAGAGATCGGCAATTCGTAACCATTATATAATATTTGAACTGATTTGCATCACCCGCGGGAGTCGCATAGCCTGGTCAAGTGCGCTAGCTTGAGGGGCTAGTCCTTGGCAAAACCGAAGATATCATTGAATTGTTGTCCATAGTAAGCTCCGCCCAGATAGAGATTCAGTGCCATCTCTGGAGAGAAAACTGTAGATCCGGAATCACGAGCCGAAGGCAAGCGACTAACAACTTGTATCTGATGTGTAACGGGATTGTATTCTAAGATCTCATCAGTTGGACCAGATCCTGTAGTATATCCGCCAAAGAGAAGGAATGTACCCCTCGCCGGATCGAAGAGTGCATTAAGTCCTGTTCGCCCGTTCGGCAATATTTCCGGAAGCGTGACTGCTTGCCCTGTCGCTGGTGTAAACTTAATGATGTTTAATGCAGATGTGGAACCACCGAAGAGGTACATCGACTGATCATTTGTGTTGTATGCGCCTGCACCGAACGCGAATTCTCGTGGCAACTGCGCACTGAGCGTCCTTAAACGCTGGCTGGCAGGCCGCGCTGGATCCCACTGCTGTATCGTTTGCAGGGTGCCTCCAGGCGCATTGCCTCCAAAGACATACACATTCTGGTTAGCAGGATCAGTGATGGCAACGGCATTGCTTATGCCGCTCGGAAGGACCTCCTGCTGCAGTCTGATCTGGCTTCCAGCAGGTGCAGAAGGATTGATTTCATAGATCGACGCAAGAGGGTTATACTGGGAGTCAGAGCCGCCAAAGACAAGAATCTTATTTCCATTCCACGCTGCCGCGGCACCAGAAAAAGGTGTCGAGAATCGATCGGCGAGCATGTTAATCGGTGTGAACATATTTGTTTCCTGAAAGGCAAGTATTGTGTCAAGAGGGTTATACTGGGAGTCAGAGCCGCCAACGAGGTAGGTTATTCGACGGTTAGGGTCTCGGACTGCTGCGCTCCGCGATATTACCGAAGGCAGCGCTTGTATATTATATGCTTGGCCGGTCTGCGGATTGAATGCAACAATCTCAGGGTGATGGTAAGGACCACAGTCTGGTGAGCCAAGGCCGTAATTCATACCACCTGCGACAACAAGGAGCCCTGTCACAGGATCTGCAACCGCTTTCAGCTTCCATCGTCCCTCAGGCAGTTGCCCAACCCGAACAAACCCCTGACTTGGGTTATTGGGATCAAAAGCAAGAATGCCGTTGTCGCAAAGAAAGTTTTCTCTCGGACCAGGACCGATGTTACCGCCGATGAGGTAAAATTTTCCTGTTACTGGATTAAATGCTTCCGCAGCATCGGAACGTAGTGGAATTGTTGTGAGTAATGTAAACGTTCCGCCTTGCTGTCCTCCTGGTATGAACTGATAAAGCTGACCGATCCAATTGCGAGGGCTGATATTACGATTACCGAACGCGTAGATTACCCCTGTTCGAGGATCTCGCGCTGCATTTTCAACATAAAAAGGCCCACTTGGGGGGGATACTAACAAACGACGAATGCGCGAGCCTGGCGGAAGGTTTAGATCATACACTGTCACTCTGTTGTCAGTCGTAGACCAACCGAAAAGATATACAACATCTGCTACAGGATCGTACGTGCCAGAAATCGCTGAGTCGTAGCTCGGAAGACGATCTGGCAAAAGTATGCACTGATTGGTATCCGGATTATACTCCATGATCTGATCTCTTGGCGGATATGGCGGATCAGCAGCACTACCGCTGAAGATGTAGGCTTTACTTCTTCGTGAATCCCAAACAGCGACAGCTAGATATACCCTGTATGGACAATGAGCGACGATGCGTGATTGAAGGTCAACAGGATTGTGGGGGTTGATCTCAACAACATTATCGACAGTGTATATCAAATGTCCGTCAATGCTATATGAGCCACCGAATATATACATAATGCCTGTCAGAGGGTCAATGACCATTGTTGATGAGAATATGCCGCGAGGAGCTGCCGGTGTTGCTGCAGGCAAAGATCCTATGATCGTACTGACAGGATGACTATTGGTATATGCATATGGTGCAGAAATCGCAATTCCGCCCTGACCTCCAGGATCGATGGCAACAGCTTGCATATATATAATTGGTAGCCCGCCTGGGACAGGAAAATCAAAACTACCTCCCGGCTGAAGCTGAAGAATAAGAAACTGTCCTGGACCAAGAGGTCTAACGCTTAAGATTGCGCCAGGACCGAACGCTGCAGAGAAATCTTCTCGCCATGGTTTGAAGCTGATAAGAATGTAGACGATTTGTGCTTGCGATGCAACATTCTCGACCGTGAGCTGCGCCATCTGTCCTGGAATGTTCGTGCTAATGTGAATCTTCGGAATCAAACCATTGGAACCCGGTGTTCCGATCTGCACTTGTGCAAATGTCACCGGGAGGATCATCAATATGCCCATGACGAGAGTGACGATGCGCATGTTAGCATTTCACCATTATTCTTATCTGTTGCGGAAGTTGCGCGCATGTGATCTCATTCTCTTCGGAAAAAATTTCATGGAGCGTTACGTCCTGCGGGGGCGCACTGACTTTGGTGGCCCATTCTTCATTTCTTTCTTCCTGTTGGAGCACACGTTCTTGCTCAACAGTTTGCGGGTGGGTGATCAGCTCTTGAGCATCCTTAATGGCATATGGTTGTGTGCTCTTTGATAAAAAAAGAACAAGAGCGAAGACCCCAATGATTAGTATTCCATAAACTATTACATTACTTTTCCTCTTTTTGACCACCGGTTTGGTTACTCCCCAGTATTTTAATACCTTTCGGTTTTTTTGGGTACATACCCAGCTTCTGGGGGTCTGCCGCAGCATGCTCAACGTATTGAGTCCTTGGAGATTCCATGTCCTCCTGCGTCACCTCGTCAAGGTTCTTCGTCGTAAACGTGAGGAGCGTCATGAAGTGCCCCACGTTCGAGCTAAGCCGCGCAGCCCCGATCTTCTTCCGCGCCCTGTTGTGCACGGTCTTCCCGAGCCGCGCGTCGCGGACGTATCGTGTCACGAGTTCCTTGTTCCGCTCCGTCACGTTCGGATCCTGCAGGAACCGCTCGAGCGCACGCTCAAGCAAGCGTTCACACTTCCCCAGGCGCACGTCAACTTCTTCCATAGTAATCTTTTTAAGCACCGCTCGTCCTTCACCGTACGGGTGCTCGATCATGCACAGCGCCCGCCTTTATCAGGATTCGCCTGTGTTGCGGTCGCCGGTCACATGATCTGGTGCATCGCCCGGTTGCGGGAGTCGCATAGCCTGGTCAAGTGCGCTAGCTTGAGGGGCTAGTTCCTTAGTGGATTCGTAAGTTCAAATCTTACCTCCCGCATCTTTAGCAACGCTCAACTAAGAAGAACTACAACTGCATAGTCTTTTTATTCACGAAAGTTTATAAATATTACAAATCACTAGTAAGTATATGAAACAAGAAGTCCAAAACTGGTGGCAGCAAGCCAAGGACGATCTCGATGCTGCCGAATACACCTTCCGTGGTGCACGATACAGAATAGCTGCTTTTTTATGTCAACAAGCGGTAGAAAAGGCGTTCAAAGCGCTCCTGTTGGAAAAGACAGGGATAATCAGGAAAATACACGATTTAGTTGAGCTAGGAAAAGATCTAGATATTCCAGATCGTTTACTAGCAGAAATAAAAGAGCTTACACTTGCTTACATCTACTCAAGATACCCTGACGTAAAGCAAGAGCCAAATCTAAAAGAAAAGGTCAACCAATTTCTTAAAAGCACAAAGGAGGCTATGCAATGGGTAGAAGAAAATCTCTAAAAGAAAGACTGGTGAACTTCAAAAAAACAGTTAACAGGGATTTTCCAATACAGACAATGATCCTCTTTGGAAGTAGGGCAAGAGGAAAGACTGGCAGAGACAGGGACGTGGACTTAATAATTGTAAGCCCCAGATTCAAATGGCTCGATTTTTTTGAGAGAGGAGCAAAAATGTATGATTACTGGGATTTAAGAATGCCAGCCGACTTTTTGTGCTATACGCCGGAAGAATTCAAGAAATTAAGTAGACATACAACCATCGTCTCTGAAGCAATCAAAGAAGGCATCAAGATTTAAAGCCCATTCAGAAAAATTCGACCAATGATAGTAAGTTCAAATCTTACCTCCCGCATAAACACATAATGAAACATGAGAACAATTAAAGCAGACTTACGGAATTATTTGAGAAGCCGAAGCGACATGTCGGTTTTTGACTTCAACGACATCATCGATAGAGCGCATAAGAAGCTAGGCAACGGCGGAATTCTGGGTGTAACAAACTATCATGACGAGCGCTACGAACAATTTGTGCAACGCCCGGGCTACGAACGCAAAAATCTTGGAAACGCGGTCTACATTCCTGAAAAAGACATGCTCATTGTCAAGGGACAAACAATACCAACAAAGGAAGGACCACTCTGTGCCATGGGTAGCCCTTCACACAAACACGTTCCTGAGCATCTATCTCTTGAGGAAACTATCAAAGTCGTTCAAGAGCAGAATGGCATGATCATTGTGCCAGGCCCGTATCGGCTATATGGTGTAGGCGCGTTCTTGGAAAGCCACTCTCATTATCTTGAATCATGTGACGCCATCGAGGTTTTTAATGGGCAGGGAACACTCTGGCTCCCGGGACTCTTGCAACGACATGCAAATGAACGTGCAGTGACATGGTACAAACGAATGAAACAAACATACTCGCATCTAGGAGCAATCACCGCCTCAAACGGCAGCTCGCTGCGCGAAATCGGCAGAAATAATACGTTAATGGAAATGCCAGAGCACTATGACATATTTCAGACAAAAGAAGATGTTATCACAGTTCTACGCTGCGCGATACGTGAGAGTACGCCTGAACGTGCTGAACGCTACAGTGCATGGGGAATGGAGTTGATGCATTTCCTGATCGTAAAATGGGATCACAATCCGCTCAGCTACTGGTGGAAGGGAGTCCCAAATGCGCATCTCGATCCGCTATTCAGGAACGAGAGTCTGTAACCAATAAAATTTTTCAAGCCAGAAAAACCGATGATCATAGTATTTGTTGAGGGACGAGGTCAGCAAAGTAAAGGGAAATGTATCCAGCCTTATCAGACGGACAAAATTGCTCAAGTCAAAAAATCGCTGCTCACTGCAAAGTTAACCATAGCGAAGAACAAAGAAAACACTTATAATGAGAACAGATAAAACTGCATGAATAGAAAAGCAAGCACCGTTAGGTATCAAAGTTATTTCAATTCTATATTACATAGGATCAGTGATTGGGGTGATTGTCGGGCTGATGTTTCTTCTCGGAGCTGGACTTATCGCAGCCATCATACCGTCTTTACGGCTGTTCAGCTCTATATTCGCCGGCCTCGCTATTGTCATCTTTGCGTTAAGCATACTTTCATTCTTTATCGGAAGAGACCTATGGAAAGGAAAAAATTGGGCTAGAGTAGTTATTATAGTAAGTTCTGTAATTGGATTAGTGATGGCAGTTTATTTCCTCGTTGGGGGTATTACGTATCACAGTGACTGGAGAGGTTACGCGGACATTTGCAATGGTATCATTGGTATAGTAACAGACACGCTCATAGGGGGCTACCTCATGTTTAATAGCAAGGTAAAAAAATATTTTTCAAAAGACCAATAGAAGAAATAAGGGTTTATTTGATTTTCTTCACCAGCTTCTCAAACTCATCCAGCTTGTCATCAAAGACTTCCACTGCCCTTACAAGGATTTCCTTCAACGTTAATTGTCCCCATGACTCTAAATAAAAGATAAAGGTTTCCTTGCTCGCAGTCACTTCAACGCCATTCTTTTCAAGGATACCCTCATGTGATTCCCTCCACTTGAGAACATCCTTAATCTCTAGCCCCTGTCCTTTCTGTCCCAGGACGCCAGAAGGAATCTGCTCCAGAGATTTCTTGATGTCGCTATCCTTCGTCGTTTTTAATTCAGGAGAGCCGCGATAGTAAAGCAATCCCGGCGAGAACTTCGCATGATCCTTCCCTCGTCCAAGAACAGCAACAGCCTCCAGCTTCAATTCTTGATCCTCAGCAAGCTTCACAATAGGCATTTTCTCATGCACAGGAACACAATCCTTGTCCTTGCTCTCCAGACTGCTGCTGTACACCGTGCACGGTCCCTTCGCTTTTAATGCAAAAAGCAGCTGGCAATGATTGCACCCCTTGCCATTGCACTTGCAGTCAGCCATAAAGTTGTACGACTTCAAGTCCGTCTTGATCGGTATCAGTCCCAAGCGGTGCGCGATGATCTCGTCGTAAAGCGCAGAACTATTCTTCTGAAACGAGACCTCCTCAATCGCCAGTGTCGGCACGTAATTCATCACGTATCGCCTGATCATGTTTGCGATAGCCGGCGTGATGCCCTCGAGAACGAAAACAGCTTTGTTGGCGTCTTTGTGTAAAACCATAAATTTCATTGTCTATCAACCCTGCCGAATGCATTTATAAACGTTGCTTCGAAGCTGAAAATCCAGCAGAAGAGCCATTTTTCCGCACGATAACTGCGTACTCATCAAGCAGATTAAAGGGAACAGAAACAGACTGCAGTCGCAAAAACCGAATAACAGATGTCATGATCTGCGAAAGCGGCCCAAAGAGAGATGCAGATTTTATAGCCAAGGTTTTCAATGATCGATGCCTCCCAAGATGTCGCAGATAAACGATCCTGTAGCCGGTATCGTGAAACAACCGCTCAAGCGAGCTTCTCGTGAAATAATGCAAATGCTCATTGGGCTTCAGATGAAACCATCGTCGACCGAGAAAGGAAAACATCGCGCTTCCCCCATCCGGCGTCACTAAAAATAAGACACCGTCATCCTTCAGCCAGGAACGAACCTTCATCAGCAGCTTCTTGGGTTGAGGAACATGTTCAATCAAGTCATTCATCACAATAACGTCAAAAGATTCTTTGGGGTAAGACGCAGCAAGAACGTTGCCAATGGTGATGTGAATGCCGGAATTGTGAAAGGAGCGTCTCACTCGTGCGTTGATGTCCATGCCTTCGCACAACCATCCGCGCTCCTTGGCAAGAAACAAGAGCGTTCCAATGTTGCAACCAATATCCAATATCTTCCCCTTTCGGCCAAGCACTTGTTCAATGATCGCGAGACGCTTCCGAAATGTCTGGCGGTCAGCATCTTTTGTTTCAGCGTAGTATGAATGCGGCGAGATCTCGTCTGAATTGTACATCGCCTCAAGAACCTTGGGTTTTAGTCGCGGAGTAACATAATAAAGGCCGCACTCAGTGCATCGTACAATCGTGAATCCATCTCGTACGCAAGCATGCGTCGCAGTATGACTGCCGCATACGCCGCAAGATACAGATTCCAGGTCATCGAAACGAATGTTCATGGGAGAACTATGAAAGCCATTGGTGCGATATTCTTAAAAAGCTTGCGTCGCCGATTTGCGCTTGAAAAGCTTGAACAGCTCAAGTCCAAAGAAGCCCGCGCTTGCGAGAAGCACAACGTACGCCCAATCCTGAACCATTAAAGGAACAACTTTAAACGCAATATGAAGCGGCGTATAAATGACCAGCGCTTGAAGCCCTATCGAAACAAGGGCCGCGAGGTTCAACCAGCGATTGCTAAAAAAGTTCAGCGCAAACGCTTTTTGTGATCTGCTGCTGTACGCGCGGAAAAGCTCAAAGAGAATAAGCGTTGAAAACGCAACCGTCCTCGCTTTTGGCAAGTCATCAACATTATAGTAAAAGAGGGCTAGCACAATCACAGTTCCTATGATGCCGGTAACAATAATGTTGCCAGTCATGCCGCTCGTAATGCGCTCGCGAACGCTTCTCGGTTTTCGTCGCATGACATCTTCCGCAGGAGTATCGATGCCCAATGCCAGCGCAGGCCAGCTGTCAGTCATCAAATTGACCCAAAGAAGATGAACAGCAAGGAGGGGCAATGGCAAGCCAATAATGAGAGAGACAATGATGACGCCAACCTCTACTGTGTTCGCGCACAACAGATAATCAACAAATTTCCGGATGTTGTCATACACCACGCGTCCATTTTTAACAGCATTCACGATGGTTGCAAAGTTGTCATCAAGCAAGACCATCTCCGCAGCATCCCTGCTGACATCAGTTCCCTTCAGCGACATCGCAACACCAACATCCGCCCGTTTCAACGCAGGTGCGTCATTGATGCCATCGCCCGTCATCGCGACAATCTCGCCATTCGCCTGCAGTGCCTTCAGGATGCGTACTTTATGGGAAGAGCTCGTGCGCGCAAAGATGCTGCAGTCTTTCACAGCAACATGAAGCTCTTCATCAGTCATCACATCAAGTTCTTTGCCAATAACAATCCTTCCATCGAGTCCGACTTGATGCGCAATCGCCTTCGCCGTCAGGGGATGGTCTCCAGTAATCATCATGCTTCTGATGCCAGCAAGCTTGCATAGCTCAATAGCTTCTTTCACGTTATCCTTCGGCGGATCAATCATGCCCATCAAGCCAACAAAGTGCATCTCTCCGTGCTTCTCGTACGCCATCGCCAGCACGCGCAACGCTTCCTCAGCCAGCTGCTGGTTCACCTTGAGTATCTTCTCTCGATCTTTGGGAAGCAGCCTTCGTGTTTTTCCTCCGATGTTGATATACTTGCACATGTCCAAAATAATCTCCACCGCGCCTTTGTAGTAGCTGAATCCCTTGTGAACCGTAGCCATGTACTTCTTGTCCGCATCAAAAGGAATCTCATCAACGCGCTCAAGCCGGTCAGCGCCGCCCTTCAACGCCGCATACAACAAAGCCATCTCTGTCGGATCGCCAACTGTCTTTGTCGCGTTGTTGCACGTCATAGCAATCTCCAGAAGAAGCTGAAACTCTTTTGGATCAACCCTCTCGCCATCTTTGTAAAATTCTCCATCAGCGTTATATCCATACCCTGTCGTTTCGATAACAGAATTGTTGACGTAAATCTTGCGCACCGTCATCTCATTCTTCGTCAGTGTTCCCGTCTTGTCAGAGCAAATAACAGTAATATCACCCAATGTCTCAATGCTCTTGAGTTTTTTCACGAGCGCATTGCTCCGAATCATCGTCTGCACCGAAAGCGCCAGGCAGATGGTCACGACCGCAGGCAGCCCCTCGGGAACAGCCGCAACCGCAAGGCTGATGGACGTCAGAAGCATCTCATAAATGCCAAGGCCTTTCAAAACGCCAATGGCAAACACAAGCGCCGCAATCAACAAAACAAGAACGCCCAAAAAACGACCGAGCTGCGCAAGCTTCACTTGCAGTGGCGTCTTTGTTTCCTTCACTTCTTGAATCAACGACGCAATCTTGCCAACCTCTGTATCCATGCCAGTCTCAACCACGATACCCTTGCCAGTGCCGCGAACGACGATTGTGCTTGAGTACATCATATTGTTCCGTTCAGCAAGTTCAACATCCTTGTTAATGGGTCCAATTTGCTTGGTGCACGGCTGGCTTTCCCCAGTCAACGAAGCCTCGCTGGTCTGCAAATTTCGTGCTTCAAAGATGCGGATATCAGCAGGCACCTTGTCGCCAGCCTCAAGAAAAACAACGTCCCCGGGAACAAGAAGGTTAGAGGGAATCTCGCGGACAACGCCGTTGCGTATGACCTTCGCTTTTAGCGTCGTTAATTTCTTCAAGAGTTCCACCGCACGCTCTGCTTTGTATTCCTGCACAAATCCCAAGATCGCGTCAAATACAATAATGCCAAGAATCACATACGCATCAAGGTACTCGCGCAGAAAAAAAGAGACAAGGGCTGCAAAAAGCAGGATGTAAATGACGATCTCATTAAACTGCCGAAAGAAGATTTGTATGGGATGTATTCTTCGCTCTTCTCGAAGCTTGTTCTCCCCATGTCGCTTCAACCGCTGCTCCGCCTCAACATCAGTAAGCCCGTTGACAGAAGTGTCCTTGAGGCGAAGAACCTCTTGAACAGCAAGACTGTGATAGGTCATTGCAATATCGAGGCAGAATGAACTTTATATAATTAACGTTAGGCGTAATTTTCGGGGGCGCGACTTTTTCTAGGAAATTTTATAAACATCAGAATAATTACTATAACTATGACTGTGTATAATGAACCACTTTACTATGAAATTGCATTTAGCTTTGTTGATGCCAAAAAACAGGTAGATTTGTTTGAGAACTTTATTAAAGAATATAGCAAAATAAGAGTAAAAAGAGTTCTGGATATTGCTTGTGGTACAAGTCTACAATTAAGAGAAATGGCTAAAAGAAGTTATGAAGCAATTGGCTTGGATTTGAGTTCACAAATGTTGGATTATCTAAAACAAAAAACCGAAGAAGAAGGAATAGAAGTAGACACGATTAAAGCAGATATGACAAAATTCAATCTAAAAGAGAAAGTTGATTTTGTTTTTATAATGATGGGTTCTTTTAGATTTAAAAACAATAAAGAGCTTTTAAAACATCTTGATTGTGTTTCTAATTCCCTTAAAAAAGGTGGGTTATATCTTATTGAAAATATGGAATTAAATTGGCTAAGTTTTAAGCCTCAAAGTTGGATTATGAGGAGAGACGGAATTGAAGTAAAAACAACTTACAAATTAGAGCAAAAAGATCCACTTTCTCAAATATCTGAAGAAAACATAACCCTAGAAGTGAATGATCATGGGAAAAAATTAAAATTTGTTGAAAAAAGAATCACGAAACACGTTTATCCTCAAGAATTTCTGACTCTTGTTAAACTGAATAATAGATTTGAATTTCTTGGTTGGTTTGAGCGTTTCAAGTTTAAGAAATTAAAGAAAGGAAGTATGGATAATATTGTTCTTTTGCGTAAAAAATAATTATGACGCGCCCCCGAAAACTTCTCCGCTTCGCTCCGACCACTCCCTGCAGGCTTTCACTTTGTTCAGGACGCCTAACAGCGATTAAGAGGGAAAATCCTGCGAATTTTCCCCAAATTTTTGCTTCGCAAAAACATCGCTTAATCGCGATGTTAACGAACTAATAAGTCACCGTAAACCCGATAAAATCTTTAGTCCACAAGATCAAGAGAATGCCAAGGGCGATCATGAAAAGACCGATAAAAAGTCGCATCCATCGCTTCTGGCGTTGCTTCCACTCCTGAATTCGTTTGACGCGCATGCCAAAGAACACCAGGAACAGAATCACAATAAGCGGCAAAACAAAGATCACATTGTAAAATAAGAGAAGCCCAAGAACATCCCATGTAAACCCGATTTTCGCTAAGAACGTTGTAATTGCAAGATAAGGTCCGCCAGTGCAAGGTAACTCGACAGCTGCAACAAACATCCCCAGCAGGATCGCGCTCGGCACAGTGACGTGCCGTACATATTTCTTGATCTGTTGCGCTCGTTTCGCTGGTATCGACAATGTGATGCCCTTGCCATACCACCAAAAATCTTTGACCTCAATAAGCCCAAGGACAATGATTAAACCACCAACAATGATGCTCAAGGGTTCCGCAATGTTCAGCTTTTGAATGAAGTAAAGAAGGCCAACGCCTGCCGCGAGATACGTCACGTATACTGCAAGGATATAAATGCTTCCGACAAACAGCATCTTCTTTCGGTCATGGGAAAGTGCCAGCAGCGTCGTAATCAAGAGGATAAGAACGCCGATAGCGCAGGGATTGATGGAATCAATAAGCGCCGTTGTAATAACAATAGGCAATGCTGGAAGTGAAAGTTCTGCAACAGCCATACCTATTGCACCTTCACAGGCATTGGACAGCCGCTTTTTGCTGCAAGCTGCTCAAACGTTGGCACACCAACAAGCCAGTTATCCTTATTGGAGTCGTCATTGAAGATGAATGTCGCATACTTGTCAATGCCTTTCTGAAGACAAAGCTCAGATTGCTCGTTCTCACCCTTCGGATCGCATTCAACATAAGTAAGATACTGAAAGGAACTGCCAAAATTCTTCTTGACCTGGGCGCACTTTGGGCACCAGAATGCGCCATACTCGACGCCACCATTTGCTGTAATGCACTTCGCCAATACATCTACTGATTCCCTTGTATATTTCGGTGCATTCGAGCATGCAGCTAAAACAACGGAAAGAGCCAAAAACGCAATGAAAATTCCTTTCACGATGTACCTCCAGGGAGTTTGTAAACCAAGAATAACGCTGCAAGAATCAAGAGATCAAGAACAACGCAAAAGATGCAGATTGTCTTCAAAACGTAAAGTTCAATATACACCAAATAAATCGCGTAAAGAACACTCAAGACGAGTATCCATTTCGCGACTACCAGTTGCCGATGAACGCTCATGCCAAGGAACTTTCGCTTCTGTTCTACCGCGCGGACGCTCAAAAAAAGGAATAAAAACGTCAAAAAACCCCAAAAGGCGTTCGTCGTAAGCAGGTCAATCAAGAAGCCATACTGCGAAAAATTCAAAAGTTGGACCTGGACGCCCATGTCAAAAAGAAGAAAGTAAAGAATTCCATCAATGCTCGCATACGGACTCTTGTTGACAATCCCGCAGTCAAATGATTTCCCAAAAGTGCAAAACTGCTCCGCGCTCTCGGAAAAATGCTCGTACACTAAAAACAACGACACAAGCATCGCAAGAACGCAAACTATCTTAAACAGCTGAAAAGCCCTCTTTTTTCGAGTTTTCATTGCAGACATAAGGCGCAGGGGAAAAGCAAATGAAGCAGTAAGAGTTAACAAAACTCGCAAACATTCTTCTTTTTCTTCTTTGCCCCACTCTTTTTTTTCCTTCTTGGCATAAACATACGTCTCGAGAGGATATTTAAACTTTGTTGTTCTGAAAAGTAAAGTATATAAAAGTAAAAAACAGGGAAAATTTCATGAAAAGAGGCTGGTATTTTTTTCTCTGGGTCGTTGCACTCGCAGTGGCAGTGAATGCCCAAATTCAGGCAGATCCAGAATGGCGGCACCATATAACGCTCGTGGACATTCCCCAGCTCAACCAGTTCCGCGTCCAGTCGCCCGCTATCGTTGGCAGCGGCGTCTTCTGGGTCGATAACCGAGACCAGCTCCAAGGAACCGCTCTTTTCACAAAACTCTACGGCCAGTTCTACGACCAGAACAACCAGCCAACAGGACCAACCATCGTGCTGCCGCAGGAGGGCATCGCATCGCCAAGCTACGCAGGCTCAGATACGCAAGGAAATCATTATCTCGTCTACATCAGTGACCAGCGTCGGATCACGCTCGCGCAGGTGCGTGACGATCCTCCAAGAATGATCTACAGCAGACAAATCACAACCAGCAGCACAATCCTGTACATTCGGCCGACAGCAGTCATCTACAGCGACAAGATATATCTCACAGCAACAAAAGCCCAGGCAGGTACGAACAACAAACTCATTCTAGTTGTCCTCAATCTTGACGGTTCCATAGCGCGAAGTGAACAGCAAATCGTCATCCCGGGCCAAGGTTCCGCGGACAGCATCACCGATGCCATTCTTGCAAAGGATCAGGCTGGCAGTCTCTATGTGTTCTACAAAATGCAAGTAGGCAGCAGCAGTAATGCATATGCTCTCAAGCTCGATCGTGCGTCAGGTGCCGTTCAGTGGAACACGTTCGTTGACACGACAATTTCTTCTATCGATGACCTGCTTATTGACGACGCGCAAAACAAGGTCTTCCTTGCATGGACTGTCACAGAAAGGATCAACAACCAGGACACGACAAACATCTTCTTTGGGCATGCTGACACACAAACAGGGCAACCGACAACGCCTCGTGTGAGGATCACGAATTCAGAATGGTACCATACAAGGCCTGACCTTATGCTCAGTGACGAAGGACTCGATATCTTCTATGAAGGGGGCCGCTCCGGCAACGCTGGATATGACATATACGACAATCATCTCAGCTCAAGTGGTCCCATTACAAGAGCAATAATAACAGGTGCCGGCGATTCACCGCTCGAGCACGCAGTCACAAAGCAAGGAAGCAAGATTCACGTGTTCTACGCAGACGGGAGCCTCGGCCATCGTCGCTTGCGAAAAACGCATTACCAGCCAACGCTCGACATGCCCAACCCGCGCCAAGCCTCTACTACACCCATTATAATCTACGCGTCACGCCAGAATCAGCAGAACGCATTCATCGCTCTTTCTCTTGGAACCGCAAATGGATGGCTCGCGTTCGACGGGCTCTTCTTCCTTTCGTACCTACTCTTTCCCAGTGGACAAATAGTGCAGTTGGATGCGCAAGGCCGCGGCGTAGCACAGCTCTGGTTGCCTGGAGGCATTCCCTCAACGCCATTTTATATCGGATTCGTGACCTTTACTGACCACATCACCGCATTCTCTGATGTTGTTGCCCGGCAGACGCAGCCATAGAGCGAAAGAATTAAAAGAGTATACGCATTCGCCTTCTTGATGAAACTAAGGGTATTTGTAGAACGCCAAAAAAAGTACGTCAGCATCGAGGTACCGAAGGGAACAACAGTGCGCGTGCTCCTCGAAAAGCTCAAGCTCAACCCCGTTGCTGTTGTCACCACTATCGGCAACGAAGTGGTCACCGAAGACTGCAAGATCGAAGCAGAGGAAAAGATCAATATCCACTCCGTCGTTTCAGGCGGGTAATTCAATGACCTGTAGAAACTGCAACATCAAGCCCGTTTACAAGATGTTGAATGACAAGAACCTCTGCAAGAAGTGCTTCATCAAGTACTTCGAAAAAAAGATCCTCAAAACAATCAGGCTCTACAAGCTCGTCAGCAAGAATGACTCAATCGTCTGCGGCTTCTCCGGTGGAAAGGACAGTGCAACAAATCTCTACATCTTAAACAACCTTCTCAAGAAGTACGGGAAACAGCCGATCGCGCTCGCAATAGATGAAGGCATCAAAGGCTACAGAAACAAAACACTAGACGATGCGAGGAAGTTTTGCAAGCAGTACAAAATGCCTCTAAAGATTATTTCCTACAAAAAAGAGCTTGGAACCACGCTCGACAGCTTCTTGCGAAAGTGGAAAGGTCGCCCATGCACGCCCTGCGGTGTCTTTCGTCGGTATCTCCTTAACAAAGGCGCTCGCGAATTAGGTGCAACAAGACTCGCAACAGGCCATAATCTTGATGACGAAGCCCAAAGCATCCTCATGAATCAAGTCAAAGGAAACATGCAGCTCTCGGCAAAGCTCGGCCCGGTAACAGGCGTTCTCGTCCACCCGAAGTTTATTCGACGTGTCAAGCCATTGTATTTCATGTCAGAAAAGGAAGTAACCATTTACGCGAAACTACAAGGGTTTCCCGTGCATTTCAGCGAATGCCCAAACTTCAAGGATAACTTCCGTGATTACATTGGTGCAATCCTCAACGATCTTGAAGCAAAGTACCCGGGAACAAAGCACGGCATCATCAACGCATTCCTTCAAGTCTTGCCATCGCTACGCAAAAAATATCAGCACGAGGAAATAGGCACCTGTAAAAACTGCGGCGAGCCAGCAACAAAAGACAGGTGCAAAGCCTGCGAGCTGCTACAAAAATGAAATACTACGATAAAATCGCCAAAGGCTACAACGAACTCTATGGAGCGGAGCAGATCAAAAAAGCGCGTCTTCTGAAACAACATCTGAAAATCAATGGTTTGTTGCTGGATATAGGTGCAGGTACAGGTATCGCAACAGAGGAATTCAAAAGTCAAGCAACGTGCGTTTTACTCGACCCGAGTTTAGAAATGTTAAGGAAGGCGCAAGGCCTTCGTGTTTGTGCAACAGCCGAGCATCTTCCGTTCAAGAAGAGAACATTCGGCGCAATCATTTCATTAACCGCTCTCCATCACGCCAACATGAAAAAAGCGCTCAAGGAGATCAATCGCATTGCAGGAAAGAACACCGCCATCGGCATAAGCATTCTCAAGAGATCATCAGCCATCAAGGCAAACCTTCTGAGAAAATGGAAAAAGATAGAAGAAGAGAAAGATGTCCTCTTTATTTCCTCCGGCGAATCTTCGCGATAACCTCGGGTAAGACGCGTAGCAGCTGCTCAACGTTCTCTTTCGTCGTCTCTCTCCCAAGGGTAACCCGTAATGAAGCGCGCGTGTCTCTGTACGAAAGCCCAATCGCTGTAAGCACATGGGAAGGTTCAGAAGACTTCGAAGCGCAGGCGCTCCCAATAGACGTCAAGAACCCGCGATCGCTTAGCAACAGCATCAGTGACTCGCCCTCTAAACCACGCACAGTGAAGTTAACATTGTTGGGGAGCCTCTGTTGAATATCGCCATGGACAACAATATCTGGAATCTTCTGCCGCAAGCCCTTGATAAGATAATCTCGCAATGCAGTAAGTCTTTTAGTTTCTTCTTCCTTCCGCTGCTCCACAAGCTCTAGTGCCTTCGCAAATCCAACAATTGCAGGCACATTCTCTGTTCCAGAGCGAAAGCCAAATTCCTGTCCGCCGCCATAGAGAATAGGTTTCAGCGGCGCCCCTGTTCTCTTGTACAAGACGCCAACCCCTTTGGGTCCGTAGAGTTTAATGCCATTCAACGTCATAAAATCAACGTGCAGTTTTTGAACATCCAGCGAGAGAAACGAAGCAGCCTGGCATGCATCAGTGTGAAAAAGAACATCGTGTTTCCGTGCAATTTCACCAATCTTTGCAACATCTTGTATCACGCCAATCTCATTGTTCGCATATCCGATAGAAATCAAAATGGTATCTTTCTTGATCGCTTTCTCAACGTCGTCAACATTTACAAGTCCATTCGCATCAACACGCAAGTGCGTCACGTCGCATTCTTCATCCCTCTGAAGATGCTCGCACGTCTTCAAGACAGAGCTGTGCTCAATCTTCGTCGTAATTATGTGCCTCCCTTTCTGCTTCAAGGCACGAACAACGCCTTGAAGAACAAGGTTGTTGCTTTCAGTGCCTCCAGACGTAAAAAGAATCTCCATTGGCTTGCAGTGCAAAACATTTGCGACAGTCTGTCGCGCATCGTCCAATGCATGTCGTACTTCAAGGCCTAACGCGTGCATGCTGCTCGGATTGCCATAGAGCTGAGTATAACATCTATCCATGACTGTCCTGACGTCAGGATCCAGCGGCGTCGCAGACGCATAATCAAGGTAAATCATTCTTATAAGGTTAATCGTGTAATAGTATAAAAGAGTATCAGTTGATGCTCGGTGGACGATCCATTTGTGTATCAACAAGGTCTGATATTTCAATGCTTTTTGAACGCCGAATCAAATGCTCATCTGTAAGCACCTCGGAGGGAGTTCCATACCGAACAAGATATCGCCGAAGAATTCGCATACTCTGCACAAAGACACGCCGCAGTTTATCTATTGTGAGGCGATTCAAATAAATAACATCATTTAGATGTTGACCAATGCGGAGATAGCGCTCAGCGTCAGTCTGACTCATCTGTAAGAAAACATCACGCGTTTCAAATTGCATCAAGCCACTGAAGATGTTACACGTCTGTTCACAATCGTATGTCGCCATAATAGTGCTACTGCAGTCCCAGCATCATTTTCAGTTCATCAGAAGGCTTCCATGGCGGATCAAACGTTATCTCCACATCAACCTTCTTCGCCTTCGCAATCGATGTTACTTTCTGCTTCACGTCATCGATCAGCATCGGACCATAGGGACACATCGGTGATGTCAGCGTCATTAAGATCTTCACATCGTCTTTTTTGATGGTGGTGGTATAGATCAACCCGAGTGTATGTACATCTATGTTCAACTCAGGATCAAAGCTCTGCTTCAGCGCCTCAACAACTGCTTCTTTTGTGACCATGTGCTATCAACGTTCCCAAGGATTATAAAGGTGTCGCTTCTCTTTGTGTATAAACGCGTGCGCGAGCGCTTGATGAAAGTTCATCTAAACCGCCAACAAACCTCGCGTAATGACCATGGACTGCTGCCCGATACTGCCGTGAAAGCCTCGTAAGCCGTTGTCGAGCATCCTGAAGAGCCTCAAGCTTTTCATGTTCGAGCTCGCGAAAAGCATGCTGCAAGTCCTCAACACGACCGCTAACTCGTTCTCCAAATGCGGCCGCGCGTTCTCTAAAAGAAGCAAGCTTATCAGAAAAGTAATGACGAAAGGAGTCAACCGCAAGCGCTTCCTCGGTCAACGCATGAAAATGATGTCCCATCACCGCTAATCGTACAGCCTCGGGAAAGTACTCCGGCCTCTCGCGTATCGTCCTTCCGAGGAACTTGAGATACTCCCACCCATATGATTGGAACGGCTGAGTAAAAAATGATGTCACTCCAGCGCGAATATCTGCAAGACTTAAACGACGATTGTAGTGCGGGTTTTTCCCAAGGTTGCGCAGCAACGCCGTGCATCGTTCAAAGTACCCTCGCAATCGATCACCATAAATCGTTCCAAGTATCTTCCGATACGCTACTCGGAGGTCTTCGAGAGGCATTTTTGGAACAAAGTTCGGTTCAAAGTGGTGTGTATGCACGCCAGTCGATTCAGAAAGCAACCGTCCCTCTCGTTGCAAGCGCTCATACAAATCCGTATCGCGAATTGCAGTCAGCAAACCGACCATCGCCATGGGAATGCTTGACGCTTGAATGAACTCGATCTGGCGCTCCGCAATATCAGGTGGATCATGATCAAAACCAACAATGAACCCGGAAGAAACCTCGATACCCTCTGCTTGAATAGCTCGTACCCGTTCATGCAGGTCACGCTTTGTGTTCAAATACTTGTGCGTCTCCTCAAGGCTTTCCTTCACCGGCGTTTCAATGCCAACAAAAACCATGTTAAACCCGGCATCGCGCATCAATCGAAGGAGCTCTCGATCATCCGCCAAGTTCACCGTCGCCTCAGTATAGAAAGTAAATGGATAGCGGTGTTTTTCCTGCCACATGATAACGTGGTCAAGTAAATCCTTTGTCGCTTCACGCTTCCCAATGAAATTGTCATCGACAGCCATGATCGCCCCGCGCCAGCCTAGGTGGTATAGTTCATCAAGCTCAGCAAGCGTCTTCTCAGCGCCCTTCAATCTTGGCCTTCTTCCAAATCGCCGCCAGATATCGCAAAACTCGCAGCCAATAGGGCAGCCACGCGAGGTCTGAATCGCCATTGATTGATACGCGCGAAAGTTCAGGAGATCATAGCGCGGCACAGGCGATCCACGAATTTCCGGCAGATTCTTTTGAAGAGTAACATGGCTATCCTGGCCAAAATGAGCGCGTAACGCCGCAAAATCACTCTCGCGGACCGTGGTTGCATACGCTCTCTTCGCATGTCCTTTATCAAAGTCAGCAAGGAAATGCGCAAGCGTGTCGCTCTCTTCCATCTCGCCTAAAACAAAATGAGAAACACCTGCAAGTTCCGGCATATCGTAGAACGTCGTCGGGTGCGGCCCTCCAGCAACAACTGGCACTGCGTGTTTCTGTGCGCGCCGAATAACGCCTTCAAGTGAGTGTTCCTGCGCAACCATGGTTGAGGTGAAGACAGCATCAGCCCATTCGAAATGCTCGTCGGTCAATCGCTCAATGTTCATGTCAATCAAACGCGAAGAATAGTGTTCGGGGAGCATGGCAGCAACAGTCACCAAGCCAAGAGGAGGCATCGCCGCGCGTTTCCCCATGAACCGCAATGCGCGCTTGAACCCCCAGTACGTCGGAGGAAACTCAGGGTACACTAGAAGAATATTTTTTGATGTCTGCTCATTCGAAGCTCTCATCAGGAACATGCCCCTCGCCAAGGTATTTGTACAAGCTGTACTTAAAGACTTTTAGTCCCAGCAACGCGCACTTCAGCCGCGCCATCGAAATAGGAATGCCGAGCGCCTGCAAAATATCATCCTTCGAGAACTGCAGCGCTTCCTCAACTGTCTTTCCACTCGCCATCTCCGTCAGCATGCCAGAAGCGGCAAAACTGATCGCGCATCCCTTGCCTGTGTATTTAACGTCAGCAATCTTCCCATCCGCAATCTTCAGCTGCATCTCTGTCACGTCACCGCACGACGGATTCACATCCCGAAACACCGCATCAGGTTGCTCTAAGATACCATAATTCCGTGGACTCCGATAATAGTCCAGGATAATTTCCGCATACAATTGCTCTGAAGTCATAGTCGGAAAATCTTCCTCGCTTTCTCCAGCACCGCAATCAACCAGTCAACGTCCTCAAAAGTGTTATACACGTGAAAGCTGACGCGCGCCGCAGAATGTATGCCAAGCTTCTCGATCAGAGGCATCGCGCAATGATGCCCGCTCCGAATCGCAATGCCCTCCTCGTCCAGCACTGTCGTCAGGTCATGCGCATGAATGTCTCCAAGGTTAAAGGAGATCGCGCCATTGCGCTGTTCAACATCCTTCGGTCCATAAATCGTCACATAGGATAGCTTTGAGAGCTTCTCGTAAGCATATCGCGTAACAGCCTTTGTATGCTCCTGTATCTGCTCAATGCCGAGGGTGTTGATGAAATCAACCGCAGACCCCAGCCCTATCGCATCCGCAATGTTCGGCGTTCCAGCCTCGAACTTCCACGGCAGATCATTCCACGTCGCTCCCTCATACGTCACTTCCTTGATCATATCGCCGCCGCCAAACACCGGCTCCATCGATTCCAAAACATTCCTCTTGCCATAGAGGACACCAATGCCAGTTGGTCCAAACATCTTGTGGCCGCTAAACGCCAAAAACTCGCAGTCAATATCTTTGACATCAACCTTCATGTGCGGCACGCTCTGCGCTCCATCAATCAAGACAGGCACGCCATGCATATGCGCCAGCCGAACAATCTCATGCACGGGATTAATAGTTCCAAGCACGTTGGAAACATGCGTGAGCGCCATCATCTTGGGTTTCTTCTCAAGTGATTTCTTCAACTGCGCTATGTCCAGCATTCCATCAGGTGTAACAGGAACATACTCAACAATCGCGCCTTTCTCCTTCGCAATGAGTTGCCACGGAACGATATTGCTGTGATGTTCCATCTCTGTCAATAAAATGCGATCGCCATTTTGCAGCATCGGTTTCACGTATGCATGCGCTACAAGGTTTATCGCCTCAGTTGTATTCCGGACAAAAATGATCTCCTTCGACTGTGCATTGACAAACTGCGCAACTTTCTTCCGCGCTTCCTCATATTTCCGAGTTGCTAATTCGCTCAGGTAGTGCAATCCGCGATGAACATTCGCGTTATACTCTTCGTAGTACTTCACAATCGCTTCAATCACCGCTCGTGGTTTCTGTGAGGTCGCCGCAGAGTCGAGATAGACAAGTGGTTTGCCGTTTACTTTCTGTTTGAAGATGGGAAAATCATTCCTGGCGTCCATAACTTGAACTACTTCCATTTTTCCTCGAACAACTGGTGGAATTGTTCTTTCGAATGCGCGCTGAGTGTATTCAACGCGCTTCCCAAGAACCCTTGCACAATCATCTTCCGCGCCTCGCGCTCATCTAGCCCTCGCGTCCGCAAGTAAAAAACCTGCTCTTGGTCAATCTGCGACACAGAGACTGCGTGGCTTGCCTTGACGTCATTGGCCCGTATCTCTAATGAAGGAATCACGTTCGCCTTCGCATCCTTGCTCAGTACCAAGATGTGTTCTGCAAGGAACGTATCCGTCCGCTGTGCTTCTGGGACGATGTCAAGCATCGCATTTGAGTGAAACTGGGCTCGTTCTTGCAGCAATCCTTTAATCAAGATGTTCCCCTTGCTGCGAAGCCCAGTGTGATACAATCCTGTATTAACAGTAAATATCTGTTCGCCGTTCCCAAAGAACACTTCCACGTCATCCGCAGACGCGTCATCCGCAAGCGCAATCCCTGTATCAACCGTCGACGTCTTTCCGCCGATGTGAATGACCTCGCGCCGAAGTTGGCTGTTACGCTCGCAATGAATGTGTTTCTTCAAGTGCGCCGCAACAGCGCCACTCTGATGAATCTCAAAAAGATGCGCGCATGCGTTCTCTCGAAGCACCATCGCGATGTTTCCTGTGCTGTCGTTCTTCAACAACCGTTCCTCAACCAGGGTTACAGTGCTTCCTTCATCGAAAATAAAGAGGACCTGCTCATGTGCGGCATCCAGCACCCTGTAGCGCAGGGTAACATTCGTTCGGGGAGCCACGTAAACAACAGAGCCTTGGTCAACATTTTCAACAAACCGTGAAACCTGTTTGTCTTTCTTTGCTTCAGCAACATCGAAAATGTGAACCCCATCGCCAGAAACAGTCAGCTGTTTGTCAAACGTGATCGTAGTTCGCGTATCCAAAAGCTCAGTCGCTGCATGCATGTCAACACTTCCATCAACCGATAGACCCCTCCATGTTCAGCTGCACAAGCTTGTTGAGTTCAATCGCATATTCCATCGGCAGTTCCTTCGTAAATTCTCCAATAAATCCTAAAACTATCATGGACATCGCCTCGCTTTCTGTCAGGCCTCGGCTCATCAAGTAGAAAAGCTGCTCTTCTCCAACCTTGCCAACAAAAGCCTCATGCGCAATGGTCACGTCTTCTTCCTCAATCTTCATTGTCGGATAGGTATCCGAACGCGATAGCTCATCTAAAAGAAGTGCGTCGCATCGTACAGTGCTTTTAACACCAGTGGCGCCTTTTCGTACCTCAAGCAACCCCCGATAGCTCGTACGCCCTCCGTCATTGCTGATGGACTTCGAAATAATCCGAGACGTTGTATGCGGCGCAGCGTGAATCACCTTGCCTCCCGCGTCTTGGTGCTGCCCCTTGCCAGCATATGCAATCGACAAAATGTCCGCTTTCGCTCCTGGCTCAAGCATATATACGCTAGGGTATTTCATCGTAAGCCGACTTCCACTATTAAAATCCAACCATTCCACCCTCGCATCTTTATACGCAAACGCTCGCTTCGTCACGAGATTGTAAACATCATTCGACCAGTTCTGGATCGTCGTGTACCGAATCTTCGCTCCCTCGAGCGCAATGAGCTCAACAACTGCTGAATGCAGTGAGTCTGATGAATAAACCGCCGCAGTGCATCCCTCAATGTAATTTACCTCAGCATCTTTGTCCGCTATGATCAGTGTTCGTTCAAACTGGCCCATGTTCTTCGCATTGATTCTAAAATAAGCTTGCAGAGGCGTCGTCACTTTCACGCCAGGCGGTATATAAATAAAAGTGCCGCCCGACCACACTGCGGTGTTCAACGCAGCGAACTTGTTGTCATGCAAAGGAACAACCTTTCCAAACCACTTCTTGAACAATTCCTCATGCTCCTTCAGCCCAGTATCCGTGTCCAAGAACACGACGCCTTGTTCCGCAAGATCATCGCGTAACTTGTGGTACACGGTTTCGCTTTCAAATTGTGCCCCGGATCCACCAAGAAACTTCCGCTCCGCTTCAGGAACGCCCAGTCGATCAAACGTCTTCTTGATGTTGTCAGGCACATCATTCCAATCCGTCGCCTTTTTATCCGCCGGATCAATGTAATAAGTGATGTTGTTGAAATTGATCTTCGAAAGCTCTCCGCCCCACGTCGGCATTGGCTTGCTAATAAACACTTCTAATGCCTTCAATCGCCGATCAAGCATCCACTGCGGTTCCTTCTTCCGCTTGCTGATCTGTTCAACAACTTCTCGCGAAAGTCCTTTGCCAGTCTCAAAAACTGAGGTTTGCTGCACGCTAAATCCATATTTTTTTTCATAGTCCGTATTCAAAAACTGCAAGTCCTCTCTCATGCGCCTGCTCCATTCATGAGCCACTGATAGCCCTTCTGTTCAAGCTCTTCCGCAAGATTCGCGTCTCCTGTCTTCACGATCTTGCCGTCAAGCAATACATGCACGTAATCAGGCTTCACGTAATTCAAGATGCGCTGATAGTGCGTAATCAATAATGCTCCAAAATCTCCCGTCCGCAAGCTGTTCATCGCTTTTGCCACGAGTTGCAAGGAATCGATGTCAGTTCCAGAATCAACCTCGTCAAGAATCGCAAATTTAGGTCGTAACGTCAAAAGCTGCAGCATCTCTGTCCGCTTCTTTTCTCCCCCTGAAGATCCAACATTCAACTGCCGCTCAAGGAATCCCTTGTCCAGCCCCAGCAGGGCAGCGTTTTCAATCAATTGCTTCCGGAACTCTAGCGGGCTCAATTGCATCCGCGCCTTCGCAACCGTGTACAAAAAATGATGGAGCGTAATGCCGCTGATCTCCATCGGATATTGAAATGCCAAAAACAAGCCGCTTCTCGACCGCTCGTCAGGCTTCATCGCCAGAACATCCTTGCCGTCCAATAAGACAGAGCCTTTTGTCACCTGGTACTTTGGATGTCCCGCAAGCACATAGGATAACGTCGACTTTCCCGTGCCGTTAGGTCCCATCAGCGCATGAAGCTCGTTTGGCTTGATCGCGAGATGTACGCCTTTCAAAATCTCCTTCCCATCAACTGCAACATGCAGGTCCTTGATTTCAAGAGTTCCATTCATGGTTCTAGGTCAAAGCCTCTCGATACGGAACGCAACCCGTCACAAGAGGGTCGCAGTCCAGTTTGATCGTGGAAAATCGACGGTGAATGTCGCACAATGTTCGTGACTCACGGATAAGCTGGAGCAGCCGCTGCATTTCACGAATGACATCCATATGCGTCTTGATGCGCCCTGCAGAAACCTCAATCTCGTCAGCAACCGCCTGCGGAAACGTCACCAGTGCTGCCCGTTTGGCATTGAAATATTGGCTGATGGTAGATTCCCGAACCATGAATATCTCTGCAATCAACTTCTGGGAGAGCCCTTGCTTTTTTAGGAAGTGCGCTAAATAGCGCCGAAGTGTCGGTATGACGTAGAAAACTTCTACCTCCTGGGGGTGCATGAGTTGGGTAATCATAAAGTTCAACATAGTGAAGTTATATATAAATGCTTTGGTTCAAAGTTTTTACGACTGCCAAGAAAGAACAGAGCTTAGGATAATTGAGGAATGTCTTTGGTTGCTATATGATTGTATGAGTCATGAAAACAAACTCTTTCTTCTAAAAGATAGTTAGTTGCAATTGGCAAAGGCGTTTACAGCTTTAATTCGTTCTCTAATTTGTTAGCTGCCGCTTGTCGTCGTAACAGTTCATAGGTTATATACATTCCGAGAGCAAAACCTCTAAAGTAGTCGCTCTTACCGTGGTTGTGCTGAATAAATTCGAGTACCTGATAAATAGATGGATTTTCGTTTTTGAATCTCTCCAGCTCGACCCCGAAATCTTTGTAGTATCCCTTCACAATTTCGGGTGATTTACCGACTTCTCGTTCTAATATGTCCAGAAGAGATTCGTACGCTGCGCTACTTACAACAGGTAGCCCATCAGGCGTATTCTCTGTCATTTTCGATATGTACACTCGAACATATATTTAAAAACCTTCGCCTTTGCCAACTCTTCGGTCACTGCGTTCCCTCAGCCTTCCTCCGCTCCCTTCGATCGCTTCCTGCTGCACGCAAAAAAACCATGAAACGAAAGTCTTTTATTATGATTTTCTGGACTGTAAACAACAATGAAATACAAGCTCATCTGCTTCGACATGGATGGCGTAATATTCCAAGATGTCAATTTCTGGATACGTCTCCACAAAGTGTTCGGAACGCTCGACCAAGGCGGGGAACTAACCAGGAAATATTTGCATACGAACTACGACAGGCTCGTGGAAGAAGTCGTCCATAAGCTCTGGAAAGGAAAAGACGCGCAGCCGTATTTCGATCTTGTCAACTCGCTCGAGTACCTCCCAGGCGTGCCAGAAACATTCTCCTACGTCAAGCATCGCAGCTTGCTGACCGCAATCATCAGTGCCTCCAGCATCGAAGCTGCCCGTCGTGTCCAGCGAGACTTCGGCATCGACCATATATTCGCAAACGAACTCGTTATCAAAAACGGAAAAATTTCTGGCGAGTTTGTCTGGCCCATTGGTGCGGGAAAAGAGAAAAAAGCGCAGATCATCCAAGATCTCTGCCGAGGCTTAGAGATCGAAACAAAAGAAGTAATCTACGTCGGCGATAGTGACGCAGATATCGAGGCATTCAAGGAAGTAGGATTGTCAATTGCATTCAACACAACATCAGAAGAATTAAAAAAAGCGGCAACGCGCGTTGTTGACTCACAGAATCTCGCAGATATATTAAAATATATTCACTAAGCACGTAAATAAAGGCTTCGTAACCACTGTCGCGCACTCGGATGCGTCAGTAATCGAAGCGCCTCGTTCTTTGTTACCCATCGATGCCGATCATGTTCTATAATCTTTTGTCGAATATTAATCTTCTGCCTCATCGGCGCCCGTATCAAGTACACTTGAACAATCTTGACAGGTCGCTCGTTCCACCGCCACCGGCTCTGCTTGTTCAACCGCCTTTCAATTCGATAATGTCTCAGATGTGTCTCCTCCAGTATCCCGCGTCGTAAACACCCCAGCCTTGTCTCTCCGGGTTCCACTGTCTCCTTCAAGAACTCCCACCCTTTCCAATGCAGGACGCGATGAAAAACCAAGAAGTAAGGAACGCCATTCTTAAGATCATAAATGATGGCTTGAACTTTTCGGATCATGCGCGAAACCTCGTCTTGAGAACGCCGAATTTCTTTTCAAATTCGGTTTCCAGTTCGATATCGTGCAGCGAAGCAAGATGGCATAACAGCATCAAACAATCCGCAAGCTCCTCTCCAAGGTTCTCCCGATTCACTGCCTCACGCTTTGTCTCTTGGTTATACAATTGTCGCGCCAGCTCGCCCATCTCTTCCATCAGATGAATAACAGTCAATGGAGCGTCATGACGCCGGCCATTATACGTCCTTTCGATTTCATGAATGATGAGCTCAGTCTTTCGCTGGATCTCGTGAAGCATGGTCATGGTTTCACCAGCCGATAGCCCTCTGGTAAATCCTGAATTGCATAGCCATGTTCTTCAATCTTCTTCCGCAGTTTATCAGCTCGTTCCCAGTCTTTCTTCTTTCTCGCTTCCTCGCGTTCCTTCGCTAATAATGCAACAGATTTAGGTATGTTTAGTTTCTCCTTCTTGAGGCCCGTAAGTCCAAACCCAAAGACCATGTCAAAAACCTCAAGCAAGCGCCGTTTCTCCGCGTTGTTCATTTCCTTGTGCTTAACAACCCCCCACAGTAGCGCAAGCGCTTTGGGCATGTCCAGATCATCATAAATCGCCTCTTCAAACTTTTTCAAGTACAACGTCGCATAGTGGTCATTTTCGGAGACGTTGCGCGTATCATCGCGAAACTCTAAATATCGTTCTTTCAGAGTATGCAAAGCCGCGCGCGCGCTCGTCAACGCCTCCCAGCTAAACGTCAATTGCGACCGATAATGCGCAGTAAAACAAAAGTACCGATAATCCAGCGGATCGTAGCCTTTTTCAACCGCAGTCTGCAGTGTGACAAAATTGCCGCCAGACTTTGCCATCTTTTCCTTCTCAAGCGCTAGAAAAGCGCCATGCAGCCAGTAACAAACAAAAGATTTTCCTGTCGCAGATTCTGACTGGGCAATCTCATTCGTATGGTGCACAGGAATATGATCAATCCCGCCACAATGAATATCAAAAGTCTCTCCTAAGTATTTCATCGCCATCGCCGAGCACTCAAGGTGCCAGCCAGGAAAACCGCGCTCTGACCACGGCGATCTCCATTTCATCTGCCGCTTCTGGCCTGAAGGCGAGAATTTCCACAACGCAAAGTCCGTCACGTTCCTTTTTTCCCTCGCATCAACACGTGCGCCAGCCTTGAGCCCCTCAAGATCAAGCTTTGCAAGTTTTCCATAGTCCTTCAGCTTCGATGTATCAAAATAAATGCCATCTTCAGTTCTGTACGTGAATCCTTTCTTCTCCAGCTGCTGAACCAGCGCAATTTGCTCCTTGATGTGATCAGTCGCCTTGCACCAAACATCAGGTTCAAGAACATGCAACGCTTTCAAATCAGTCTTGAACGCTTTCGTATAAAATGCTGCAATCTCCCACGCAGTCTTACGC
Organism: Candidatus Woesearchaeota archaeon; assembly: GCA_964374125.1. Lineage (GTDB taxonomy): Archaea > Nanobdellota > Nanobdellia > SCGC-AAA011-G17 > UBA489 > CAYJXL01. The sequence goes on from CAYJXL010000002.1 coordinate 34,154, forward strand.
TCCCGTGCCGCTCCAACCTCCATCTTGTCTTCGCCAGTATCCGCATCCGACGTCAGATGTCCAACATCAGTGATGTTCATAACGTGCTTCACCTTGTATCCATTCCACAACAGAACACGTTTCAAGATGTCCTCAAAGATATATGTCCGCAAGTTACCAATGTGGGCATAGGCATACACAGTTGGACCGCATGTATAAAGACCAATCTGCTTATCTTTCAATGGTGTAAAAACTTCTTTCTTTCTCGTTAAGGTGTTATACAAGACAAGCGCCATAGATCAAAGAAAGAAAAGTGCTTTATAAAACTTTATTTCGCAGTCACTTCGACGATCAATGGCGTCGATTCCTTCTCCGGAGTGCCGCAATCTGTGCATTGTAATTCCACGCGGAACCGGTACGTTCCCAGGGATAATCCACGCGAGTCAAAGGTGATAAAATCAGAAGCGCCCTTTCCAGAAGTCAGCTCAACAGGCGACGTAAACCACTGGACGCGATTCTTCAACAATGATTGGGCGCCGGCAGGAACGCTGTCAACAACAACATCGTACCGAAAAGAATGGGTCTCCTCTTGGATATTTCGTATATTGACCCGCAAATTGAGTTTCTTGCCTTGCTCCACGCTCGCAAGCGGCTGCGGGATATTGATCGCGCTCGCGGTATTGCCAAACAATTCAACAATCTGCTGGTCAGTAAGCTCTTTGAGCTTCGTCTGTTCTTCGCTCAGTCCGCCAAAGATGTTGTAAATCCAGCGCAGCCCCAGCGTCAACAACGTAATGCCAAGAACCACGACAATAACAGTGGTCATGGAAAGTTCTACCGCGCCCCTCTTCCGCGTAAAAACATGTTTCATTGATAAGTAGCGTTGTAATGTGTTAATAAATGTTTCTTTCATCAGTCATTTTCTCAGGTCGGCAAGCTTTTTCAAGTTCAGTGCCTTTTCAAGCGTCTTCTTGTCCATCAAACCATCCTCGAGAACAAGTTCTCGCACCGTTCGCTCTTCCTTGTACGCGCGCTTTGCAATCTCAGCAGCTTTTGCATAACCAATGTATGGTGTCAAGGCAGTAACAATGATCGGATTTTTCTCCGCATGCTCGCGACACCTTCGCTCATTTGCTTTGATCCCCCTGACACACTTCTCCGTAAAAATCACGACGCCATGGCTCAGTATCTCAAGAGATTCCAGGAGTGTAAATGCAGCCAGAGGCATCATAACGTTCAGCTCCAATTGTCCCGCCTGTGTGCATAACCCGATTGTTGTGTCATTGCCAACCACTTGGAACCCGACCATGTCAAGCATTTCCGCAACTGCGGGATTGACTTTTCCAGGCATGATCGACGACCCCGGCTGCACTGCCGGCAACGAAAGCTCTCCAAGCCCCGTGCTCGGACCAGAACTCAACAATCGCAGGTCATTCACAATCTTCACCAGGTCCAACGCAAGTGTTTTCAGAGATGCGCTGACCGTCGCAACCGCGCCAATGCTTTGTGTCCCTTCAAAAAGATCCCTGCTCGGCTTGAACGGCACGCCAGTCAATTTCCGAATCTCCTGGAAGACAAACTTTCTATAGCGGCGTGATGCATGTACTCCAGTTCCTATCGCAGTCCCGCCCATGTTCAGTTCCCGCAGTCGCTCGCCATCATCAAAGACATGCTCGCAATCCTTGCGAATAACTTCTGCATAAGCGCCGAACTCCTGTCCAAGCGTCATCGGCACCGCATCCCGCAGGTGTGTTCGTCCAGATTTTATCACGCGCTTCCACGCCTTCGCTTTTTTCCGCAGCTCGCGTTCAAGTCGTGTAAGCGCAAGCAACAATTCTTTGTGGAGCTGCAGATACGCGGCAATATGAATCGCGCTATGAAACACGTCATTCGTCGATTGGGACATGTTCACATGGTCATTGGGATGAATGATAATGTATGACCCTCGCTGCCGATGAAGAATCTCCAACGCTCGGTTTGCAATCACCTCATTCAAGTTCATGTTCTCCGCAGTCCCAGCGCCAGCCTGAAAAACATCAATCAGAAATTGATCGTCAAGTTTTCCGCGCAGCACATCGTCGCACGCATGAACAATAGCGTTTCCCTTTGTTTTCTCAAGCTTGCCATCCCGCATATTCGCGCGCGCGGCAGCCTTTTTCAGCAATGCAATCGCAAAGATCAACGGCCGCTGAAGGCGCAAGCCGCTGACCTGAAACGTATCCAATGCCCGTTTCGTCTGCACGCCATAATACGCAGAAGAAGGAACACGCTGAGCGCCGAGGTAATCACGTTCAACACGATAGCCTCTCTTTTTCATACAAAACAAAAAGATAACCTTATATAAATGCTTTTCCAACAAGAGAATAAAAGCCTAGGTATATCGCCAAATCAAGAGGAATAAGAGGTAAAAAGAGATGTTTGAGCTCATTTACGACCCAATCAAGGCGGAGAAGAAGCCCTGGGATGTGTTTCTTTGGGCGCTGGTGATTACGTTTATAGCCATCTGGTTAAGCCCCTCGATCGCTCAAGGTTTCTCTGGGTAATCCGAATCTCTTCACACCGTGTTCGAACAGCGCAATGCTGTTCTCCGTGGTTGCTTCTCGAACGTACTCGGCTGCGGTGATCAGCCGAGAATGATCATCCAACCATGCCGTGATCCAACAGCCCAGTCGTTCTACCCAGCAATAATCGGTCTGCCAGAGGCTATTGCTGTGGTTTCGCTCCCAGCGAATGTAGTGGTAGCGCTTGCCTTTTTCTGGTGCTGGACGATCAAGATGATGTGCCTGCAAAATCTTCGTAATCTTCTGCTTGCTGATCTGCAAGCCTCGTTGCTGCAACAAGCCTTTGATTTTATGAATTCCATACTGCTTCTTGCAGAGCTGCAAGATGCGATGTTGCATCTCACGAGGAATAGCATCGATCTTTCGTCCAGAAGATCGGGAAGCAAGTGCCTCCCTTCCGCCACGTTGATATGACGTCCAAAGGCGATGCACAGTCATACGTGTAATCTGCTGTGCAGAAGCAATTTCTTGATCGGTCAATACGCCCTTTGCCTTTTGCAGAACGATCCAATATCGTTTCTTTTCCGTTAACATACGCTATCACCTCGGACAAGCCGAGGGATAAAAAGGTTAAAATGTAACACTATTTCGGGACATCACAATCGCGCCGTGCATGCGCAAAAGGAAGGAAAAATACATAAAAGCAATCATGAGGTGGTATAAGACACAAAGTACCTGCCAGACCAAATATTACGCTAAAGATGTGAATAAACATGGAAAAAGAAACAAAAATATTTCTCGTAATATTTACAGTCTTCTTCATCTTTCTCTTCGCCACGATTGACGACACAGGCGTTACGCATGATGAAGTAGTCTACTTCTCGCAAACAATGAGGCTGGCAAATACCTCGCTAGGATTCTTCGAGAAGTTTGAAGCGTTCAAGCCACCATATCATGGCGCATTTATGCACATGTTCTCGCTGCCATTGTATCTTCTTACAAGAAGTTTCCTCGACACAACAACCGCGCTCCGCGTCGGCTCATCAGTGCTCTATAGTTTATTTCTCGTGTTGTTCTTCTTTTTTTTAAAGAATAAATTTAACGGATTCACCGCGCTCATAGCAACCACAGTTCTCATGGGAATGCCGCGTCTCTTCTTCCACAGCCATCTTCTGGCATCAGATCTTACAATAGCAGCGCTCTACTTTGCAGCAACGATTTTGTTTTTCGAAGCAACCACAAAAAGAAGTATGCCATACACGCTGCTAACAGGTCTCGTACTTGGCGCAATGCTCGCGACGAAGATCACGGGATATTTCATTTTCATTGCCCTGTTGATTTATACAATGTGCAACGACATAAAAAAGAAAGAGATAACAACATGGAATGTGGGCAAAGCAAAGATACCAATGATTATCATTGTATTTGCAATTGGCGGCCTCTTTTTCTTTATCATATCGCCCCAACTCTACAAAGATCCGTTGCTCATCATCGAGTATCTAAAATATCACAGTCCTCAATCTCGGTGGGACAGTGTTTTCTTGTTTAACGCAAGCCACGAACCCTCATCGCCAATAAGTTTCCTCTTTGTGCCAACAACGCTGATAGCGACATTCAATACATTGCAGGTGCTTGTCACGCTCTATGGCGTAGCAATAATGTTTATGACAAGAAACAAACGAATAGCATACCTCGGGTTCATATTCTTGCTGACAACATTGTTCTTCATGTCTCCAATGGGATACAAAGGTGATGGACATGGTGAGCGTTACTTCCTCATGCTCTATCCATTTCTTGCAGTCTTCGCTGGGACAGGTGCGCAATCAATTAGGGATGCTATAATGGGCCTGCAGAAGCAGGATAAAAAAAATAAATATCGCGCAATCGTTGATGGAATCATCATCGTCCTGTTCATGGGCACGTCTGCATTCGCCATCGTCTCATCGCACCCATTCGAAAGCTCTTACTTCAATAGCATCGTTGGCGGAACAAAAGGCGTTGCCGAGCACAACATGCTGACAGCAACATACTGGTCTGATGAATTAAAATACACGCTCGATTGGCTAAACAAGTTCCTGCCGCAAAATGCTACGATAGAAGCTCCTCCGCAAGCATCACCTTATCGTTGGTATCAAAGTCAGGGACTCTTGCGAAAGGACATAAAGATCAGTGGCGATAGTCCGCAGTATCTCATCGTAACATTGCGGCAATCGTCCTTCTTCCCAAGAGAATTGTGGGACGCTGCTTCAGCAGGGCTTATCAAACCGTTATTCGTGGTAAAAAACAATCAAGGAGTCGACTTGGTAAGGATATACAAAATGCCGCAGTATGAATTAGTGCCCTTCCCAGCCTGGCCATTCAGAGAGTACGAACAGATTATCCCGCTGTGAACTACAAGGGCCTCATTTCCGAAACTGTAGGAATGATGTGCTCTGCAGTCAGCGGCTTCGTCATTCTTGCGATCTGTCGCGCAACAGACAGCATAAGCTCTCCGCCGACGTGCGAAATGCGCTCGTCAAGGATCTTTCGCATAAGAAAAGGAAAGACAATCGCATTGTTGACCTGGTTGGGAAAATCGCTTCTGCCCGTTGCAACAATCTTCGCGCCTGCGCGGAAAGCGAGTGATGGCAAAATCTCAGGATCAGGATTTGAAAGCGCGAAAACAACGGGTTCATGCATAGTGCCAATCATTGCAGGCGTGAGAATATCAGCCTGGCCTGAAACGCCGATGAAAACATCCGCATCTTGAACCGCATCGTCAAGTGTACCGTCCTCATCATGTGGATTGGTTAGTGCAATAAGACGCTGCTTGTAGATATGCAAATCCTTGCGCTTTCGAGAGAGGATGCCTTTGCTGTCCAGCACGAGCATGTCGCGAGCGCCAGCGCTATAAAGAAGATGTGCAATGCCATAGCCCGCAGCGCCAGCCCCAAGGATAACGATCCTCGCAGTTTGAAGTTTCTTGCCAACAACCTGCAGGGCATTAAGCAACGCAGCAGTTGCCACGATCGCAGTGCCATGCTGGTCATCATGAAACACAGGGATTTTCAATCGCTTCGTCAGCTCATCAACAACCTCAAAGCATTTCGGCACCTCGATATCCTCGATGTTGATAGCGCCGAACGTCGGTTCAATGTTTTCAACAAACTGGATGATTTCGTCAACGTCTTGCGTCTTGATGCAGAGAGGCACAGCGTCAACATTGCCATAAACTTTGTAGAGCAATGCCTTCCCCTCCATCACCGGCAAGGCTGCTTCAGGTCCTCGATTCCCCAGTCCTAAAACGCGGGAGCCATCGCTGACAATCGCGACAGCATTTCCCCTGCCAGTATATCGGTAAACCTCTTCTTTTTTGTCGCTGATGCGCCGCACAACCTCTGCAACGCCAGGCGTATACAATAAGCTAAGAACGCGCTGGTCAACCGCAATCTTCGGTTTAAGTTCAGTCTTCCCTTTCAGCTGTTCATGCAGCTTTAGTGCCTCTCTTTTTAAGTCCATGATCATGAAAGAAAAGAAGAACGTTATTTAAATCCTTTGTTGAGCGCTAATCATTGCTGACGCGTGGCGCGAGAATGAACGAAAGATTCAGCTTGTCCTTCGCCAAATAGTCAACCCGAAGTGGATAATCTTTGTTGAATTGCAGGACAACCCTGCTGCTCAGCTTGCTTCCCTTGACAATCTTCTTCAGGTACTCGATGCTGTATTTCGCCTTTACTGCATCACGCAGTGAATTCTTGATAATCAACCGTTCATCCACGCCAAGTTCTACGCGCGCATCATTCATGTTGCTTTCTGCTTCAACCACAAAGTGATCCTTGCCGGCAATCAACGCAACACTCTCAGCAACCACATCAACGTCCTGGATAGCCTCGTCAAAGGTAACGCTGTCCATCTCAACTTTCAGGGGAAACGTCAGCTCAGGGATGCGCTGGTTCTTCTCCTCTGTATCAATCAACGCTAAATTAAAAGTCCTCGTGCCCTCGCTCTTGAGCTGAATCTTCAAGCGGTTTTTCTCGCGGTCGAGCTCGATCGTGACAACATCAGAAGGTCTCGCTCGCCGCATGATTGCCTTGAGTGAATCCAAGCTTACAGAAATGTCCTCTGGCTTGTCCACCTTGTACTCGGCAAACGCAGAGCTCAAAAGGTGAAAGACGACCATGGCAACGTTGGCAGGGTCCATCGCCACGAGTTCAATCTTGTCCTTGTCGACCTTGAAGCGAACCTCATTGACAAGCTCCGAAATAACATGAATGGAATCCACCAACACTTTAGGTTCCGCAAGACTGAGCTTCATGATCCCCCACGCTACGTCATCCGCTCGTTTCTTTATAAAGGTTTGGTTCAGATAAAGTTGTTATTGGAGAATAGGGAAAAAGTTTTATATAACGCCAAATGCCCGTGAAAAAATGTCAATACTCCTCGCGATCTTCGTCTGCGTAGCGCTCGCATATTTTCTTGGTGAAATAGCAAAACTGGTTAAGCTCCCTCGCGTCATCGGCCAGCTCATCGCAGGCGTAATCCTCGGGATACCTGTAATAAGAAACACGATTTTTGACGCAGCTGCATTGGACGCCCTTGGCTCGTTGGCAAACATAGGATTCATACTCTTGCTTTTCTTTACAGGGCTTGAGATAAATCTCTTCAGGTTCAAGAGCAACCTAGAACGCGGATGTATCATCTCCATCTTCCGTATCGCCGTGCCGTTGATCTTGGGATTCGTGGTCAGCAAAATGTTCGGTCTCGGTAACCTACAATCGCTGATTATCGGCATCACGCTCTCCGTCGGCGCTGTTGCAGTCTCCGTTGACGTGCTTGAAGAGTTAAATATTCTAAAAACAGCATTTGCTTCGAAGATGATGAGCGCTGGTGCCGTCCATGACGTCATCGAGCTCCTTATTATCGCAATCGTTCTCGCAATCGCTAAAATATCAGCCTTGAAGTATGGATTGTATAGTCTCCTCTTCGAAGTTGCGTTATTTATCGCGCTCGTGATCATGCTCAAGTCGCTGATTATTCCCTTTATCTTAAGGTTTGTTGAAAAGGAAAAATCAGCAACCAGTTTATTTGCGGGTGCAGTAATCATCGCGTTGTTGATGGCGGCACTCTCTGAATTCCTTGGCCTTGGCTCGCTGATCGGCGCGTTAATCGCGGGAATGATCGTCAGAAAAACGTTATTGAGCGGTAAAGATCGAAGGCCGTGGGAGGAGCATGAAATAGCCAAGATGATTCACACCATTGCATTTGGCCTTTTCGCACCGCTGTTTTTCGTTTTCATTGGCTTAAGAACTGATTTTTATGGAAATTTCAACATGCTGTTCAGTGTGATTATAACAGGGTTGGCCTTAGTTGGCGCCGTCCTTGGAACATGGGTTGGAAACATAACAGCCCCGCACAAGAGGGAAAACCTCGCAGCACGATACCGCGAAGGAAATCTTTTAGGCTGGGGTCTCGCAGTAAAGGGAGATACAGACCTTATTATCGCAGCTATTGCATTACAACACAATCTGATCAGCGAAATGATATTCACCTCATTGGTGTTCATGGGCATTGTAACAACGATCATTGCAGTCATTATGTTTAGGATGAACATCAGGAGGGAGTGCAAATATTTCAAGATGTGCTAAGATGTACAAGGAAAAAGCCCATAAAATACTAGCATTGCTAAAGAAAGAATATCCGCATGCAAAGTACTACCTGAACTTCTCAAGTCCACTCGAGCTATTGGTTGCTGCAATTCTCTCAGCGCAATGCAGGGATGAAGTTGTCAACACCGCCACCCCCTCATTGTTCAAAAAATACAAAACAGCAGAAGAATACGCACATGCAGATTTGCAAGAATTAATCAAGGACATCAGCCGCATCACCTTCGCAGGCAACAAGGCAAAGTTCATCAAGAATGCCTGCAAGATTCTCGTTGAAAATCACAGCGGCAAGGTTCCAAAGACAATGGAAGAGCTAACGAAGTTGCCAGGCATCGGAAGAAAAACTGCAAACACGATATTGGTAAATGCATACGACATCGTGAATGGCATGAGTGTCGACACGCATTGTATTCGGTTGTCGCAACGTCTTGGCTTCTCAAAAAATAAAGATCCAGACAAGATCGAAAAAGATCTCATGCAACTATTTGACAGAAGCGAATGGAAGAAGTTGCCCTATATGTTAAAAGCACACGGAAGAGCAATTTGCACCGCACCCGTCCCTCATTGTTCAAAATGTTTTCTCGACAAGCTATGCCCAAAGAACGGGGTAATCAAACGTTATTAAAACTCAAAGATACCGACAATTGGATAATGATCAGAGGCAATCTCGGTGTCATCGTTTTTAAGAACGTAAGCATCTTTAACTTTGATTGTGTCTGAAACAAAGAAATAATCGATACGCATTCCAACAACCTTCCTTCCATGCTTTGCTGATGTTGGAACAGTAGAGGCGCGCTTTGTCGAATCCTCAAACGCGTCACGCAAATTATGTGTAAGTATCCATCGAATGAGGTTCCGTTGTAAAAGTTCTTGAATATGTTCCAGTGGTAGATCTTTATAGAATTGCCGAAGCTCTTGAACAAGCCGCTCATGTTCGTAAACGTCATCGGGGGAAAGCGCATTAAAATCACCAGTAAGTACATAATGACCAGTTCGATGAGTTCCGAGGAGTGGCCGTAACACATCAACGTTAGCCAAATCACCGAGTGAAGCGCTGGGGTGCACGACGTCTATTCGAAGAAGACGATCATCCAAAGAAATGCTGGTGCTAACAGCAGATTTTGATGGTAAAGAAACGACAGTAGCATCAAGCGGGTAACGAGAAAGCAAGGCATTGCCCCCAATATCTAGTTTCTTATTCCCAAAAAAAGGATAACCACCCCATATACCGTGCGTAAATCCAAAAAGTGACTGGTAATCCATAATGTTGCCCAGAGAGTTTTTGCCACCGTAACACGCTTCAACCAACGCAAGAACATTCGGTTTTTCATGATGAACGAGCCGCTGAGCGGCCTCTAACCGTTCACGTTGCAAAATGTGGTCTTTACTATGAAAACCACGCCAGATGTTGTATGTCATAATTTTTACCGTTGCCATAAATGTAACATCAAATGATAACAAAGTTAAAATGCATTCCGTAGACTGAGGAAGTTAATGGGTGATAGCTTTTTATTCTTGCTCTTCATGCTCTTGCTTGAAGGAGCATGATCGTCAAATGGGGGTTGCCCGGAGGTAACCCCCATGATATGCACCCGTTGCAAGGGAACACATATCACCTATAACA
>CAYJXL010000003.1:0-40539 GCA_964374125.1 Candidatus Woesearchaeota archaeon
ACTTGCTTTTTTCTCTTAACTCTTAAGTAAAGAATTCACCTTCGGAGATACTGTAGTCAGTACTCACCAAGCTTTTTCTGATGCTTCATTTGGCTGTGGTTCTTGAACGAGATCCAGCTCTTGCGGAAGATTTCTGGATGCTTGTCCCAGTTTTTCTTGAGGAACTCTTGGGTGATGACGTTGCTCATGTAGCCGGGTCCGCAATTTCCATATTTTTTTTTGATTTCTTCAATGATGCGATCACGGGTGACTTTTGCTATAACAGATGCGGCAGCGACAGGCAAGTGCCGTTCAGCTTTGTGCTCGACAATGAGGTCTATTGCGTCATTCGTAACACGTTCTCGAAGATACTCTTTATATTTCTTCAAGTTAGGGCTTGGGCAATCCACGATAGCGACATCAGGATCAAGTTCATTAATAATCTGTATTGTTTTATCTGCTTCCAGCCAGTTTAGGTTGGTGCCTGGCTTTTCAAGGGTTTCATCGATTTCCTTTGGTTCGATGATGACGATTCTGTAATCTTCTGCGAGCTGCTGGGTCTTGAAGAGTTTATCTTCGCGCTGCTTTGGCGTGAGAAGTTTGGAGTCTTTGACGCCGAGCTCTTTCAGTCTTGGGATGTCAGACTCTTTGATGAGATAGCCGACTATGACGAGCGGACCTATTACCGGACCACGACCGGCTTCATCGACTCCTAGGATCAATTTATCAGCTTCTTCGTTCATACAATAACAAAGAATAAGGCTCTTTTTAAATATTCTTCTTAGGCATAGAAACAAATATAAAACAAAAGCAGTGATAAGACATATGCAAGCAGTCCTCATAGGCGTTTCGGACAGAACAGCGTTATGGCGTCACGGCAAACTCAAGGAAGAGGAATACGGAAAGTTCATCCACGCGTATGCTCGATTCACGGCAGATCATTTTGATAACATCATTGTAACACCTGACGATGGAGTCTATACTGATATTGCACTGGAGTTCGGACGCCTGAAGAACGTCAAACCGATTGCGTACTATCCAGATCGGGATGCTTTTTATGGCATTCGTCATATTGAACCAAACTTTCCCAGTTATGAGATTCGACCGATTGGAGGGGACTGGTATACATTGAATGCGGACTTGACGAAGCAAGCGCTTGTTGTTATTTGCTTAGGGTTCAGCCCTGGCGTTTTGATTGAGCTTGCGTTCATCAAATATCATCAGACCTATGGCGGAAGGAAAGATCCGCGACTCAAGAGCATTCACTGCTTCATTGATGAACGATGCATCAAGGAACGGCTGCCTGGAACGTTTCATGAGCAGATCCAGAATCTGTATTACTACTCGAGCCTTGAGGAGCTTGATCGATTGCTTCAGAAATCTTTGCCGAATCTCCGGTAAATCTCTTTCTTTTTTCTGTTTTACTGTTGTTCTTTTTCATAATCCCGAATAGTCTTCCACTTGTCTGAATCTTTTCCTGATTCTTTTGGCAAACTCATATTAACGAGAATCTTTTATCTTTGTCCATGATTGAACTTGAACTTTGGCTGTACGGAAAACCGTCGTGGGACATGCCTCTTGAGGGGAATCTTGCGATCAAGCCATCATTGCTTCGGAGAAGGGCGCGTTCGTTGTTCAAGCACCTTCATGAGGTTGCGGATGTTACCAGCGTGCTGTTGAAGCATGGATGGAAGGCGCATGGCACGTCGTACACGTTGAATCTCTGCAAAAAAGATGTACAAACGAGAGCGCAGGCGCTGCAGGAGCTTCAACGTCTTGGCATCAAGCGCCGCTGCGTTGCGATTGCAGGTAGCGATGATTGAAGTCAATATTCCGTTGTTCGGAATGGCCAGCATGGAGATGGAGATTGCCGGCGAACAGTTTATCGAGCCTGATCTTTTTCGACTGAAGGGGCTGGAGCTTTTGGATCGACTAAATCGCGTGGCGGAGATCGTTGAGACCATGAAAAAGGATGGCTGGTCCATTGTCGGTGAGGTGTTCAATCTTTGCGCGTATTATGAGCGCATCACAAGCGTTGAGGAAGCGAAGAGGCGCTTAGAGAAATTAATGATTGCACCCGATGAGGTCTTCATTACTGAATTTGACGAATGCACGCAGGAAGAATGATGGATGCAGATAGCCTCAATGCAATAGGAACAGCGGTCATTGCGTTAACGATATCAATAGGAGTTTTATCAACATTCGTTTACTATCTTGCGAATATCCAGGGAATGCATTTATCGGTACTTATATTAACAAGCTCATGCTATATCATTACAGTGATGCTCTCCGTAAAGTATTTTAAAAGAGGAGTAAAGAATGTATAACTTTATTAAATGGTTCAAAGAAAACTGGGAAGTTGTCATTGTAATACTATTCATATTGTTCCTTCAATACCTAATTGCGAAGTGATAAATGCTGTGCATAAGCTACACAAAAATCAAAGTATCGTTGTAAAGTTCGCTCTTTGGGTCAAAGAGAACTGGATGATAGTTGTTGCAGTCTTGGTTATGTACTTCGTTGCACTCTTTACTTTTGGCGTTATTCGATAAAGAAGATGTTGTAAGCGAAGATTTTTGAATACCTACGAAAGCAAAGCCGATACGATTAAAGTTCGCCCGTATATAGACGAAGATTATGAAGCAGTCAAGCGTAATTTAGAAGAAGGTACTCTGTTCGATCCAACTCTGGACACACAAGGTACACTCGCAACAAAGATCCGAGACAGACCAGAGTCTATTCTTGTTGCTACTGTTAATGACATCGTTGTTGGTAGCGTTTATATCATTGAAGATCATTTATCTTTCGCCTCGTTGTTCAAAGAGGCTATCGGAAGCGGGGTATCGGATCAACGTTGATGAGAGCCGCAGAAGAACGACTGAGAATGAAGGGTATTCGCGACGTTGCATTATGGATTAGGGATGGCGATAAGGAACTTCAAAAGTACTACGCGAGTTTAGGATATAAACCGATGAAACACTCGCACCAAGGTATGTACAAGGAATTATACTGACTAGCGGGGGATGGAAAGTCATAGAGTCCAATCCGAACTTCTATTTTGAACCATCGACCCTCCCGACGTATGTTTTCGGGTGTCCAAGACAGCTTATGAGCCCATTCCGCTAGTTGTTCACTAGTGACGGACATTCAGGCACTTTCGTGTCTCCTGGCTGTCCTAATGCAGTTTGAAAAGGTGTTCCTTTATCAAATCCCCGCTATAAGCCAGGATAAAGTAAAGCGCTACGCTCCTTTTATAAACGTTTCTAGCAAAGTGCATTGTTGCATAAGCGGGAGTTATCTTAATTAAAAAAATTATTTCTTCTTTGGTTTATTCCATCTAGCAGTTTTACATTTTGGGCAAATAAGAGGTCTCTCATCTCCCCTCTTCATCCATGTATGTCCACATTTTTCACACCTATAGACTTCTTCATTTCCAAATACTTTCTGAATTGCCATACAAAATAGAAACAAATGTGATATATAAAGTTCACTATTTAGGTTAACCTAATAACCGAAATGTTTATATAGTAGTATTACCTAATAAGTATACCTATTAAGTAAATATAAGGGACTCCGGAGAGTCCCAATTTCACCCGTCGTCAAACAAATGAAATCGATAAATATAATCCAAGAGAAGTATAAAAAAGTTTCTTGTCCTGGTTGTAATTCTAATAAGTTAAAGAAAGATGGAAAAAGAAAAACTAAGAACAGAGGAAAGATTCAAAGATATAAATGTAAGGATTGTAATTTGAGATTTGTCCTTGATGATGGTTTTTACAGAATGAGGAACCACGAAAAGAAAATAACTCTTTGTATGGATTTATATTATAATGGAATGTCTTTTAGAAAAATCCAAGAACATCTGAAAGTATTCTATCCTAAAAATTGTCATTATTCTACTGCATATCGTTGGATAATCAAATATTCAATGATGATTAGCAACTTAACGGACAAACTACAAAGTAAATCAGGAATTGAATTACAATCTGATGAGATGGAATATCAGAGAAGGGTAAGTAAATATCAAAAAGGTAGGGAGCAGAATTGGTTCGTTGATGTGATGGACACAACAACTAGATTTATGGTTTCTTCTGGTTACATGAGAAGCAGAACAATAGACAACATGGTTAAGGTTTTGAAAAGAGGAAAATTCGTAACAGGAAATCAGGTTAAGGTTATTACAACTGACGGACTTAAAGGTTATCCAAGAATGCTAAAGAAAAGTTTCGGGTTAAGGTCACATTGGAATCACAAAAGCCCGATTGTTCATAATGTTGTCATTGCATCTGAAAGAGGTTTTAATCACCCAATAGAAAGATTACATAACTCAATTAGAGAACGAACAAAAGTCATGAGGGGATTTCATGGTTGCATGGAATCAGCGTCTGCAATAATGAAAGGATATGAAATCTATTATAATTTTATAAGAAAGCATCAAGGAATAAATTGTCGACCTTATGAGTTGGCTATTCCTGATTTAGAATTGAGTAAGAATAGATGGTTGGATTTGATTAAGATGTCTAAAGTTTAATTTATCTTTTTGCTGAACTCCATAATAGATTAAAATATTCAATAAAACTGTTTGCAACATCTTGAGATTTAATATGTATAGAATTTATTTTGTTACCAAATATTATAATTACTGTTCTATCCTTATAAATATTAATAGCAACTGGAGAAGTATGTTGAATATATTTCGTTTTTGTAGCAGGATATTTCTTTGAAGAATAAAGTCTCTTAGTGGATTCTTTTTGTCTTAGGTTGAATAACATTTTTGTTTTAATTCCTTTTTTCTCCCTCCAAATATGAACTTTTTCAAAAAATGCCTGAACAATTTCTTCGTCCACTCCTTTTGTACCTCCAATAACAAAACAGGTCTCACCTTTCTTTAATAATTCAACTTGTTCTTTGAAGATTATCTCTAATCCCTTTTGGCCACTGATTAATTCAATTTCTTGCTCTCCTTTAGATGCTGAGTATAGTGTTAACAAATTTGGCAAAATAGATCTTGCTTCCTTTTCAATTTTAGATATTTGTTGTTTTTTATCTTCCAAATATCCTAAAATCTGCTTAGGATTTGTTGGCTTAAAGTGTTTTACTTTATTTTTAATATAAATTGAGGCTAATCCCTTATTTTGAAGTTTCTCTAGAATTTCATAAATTTTTGATCCTGCAATACCTGATCTGTTTACTAATTCTCCCCTTGTTGAATCCCCAAGCTCCAAAAGTGACAAGTAAACTCTTGTTTCAGAGTCAGTTAACCCTATTTCTCTTAATATTTCTGTTCTCATATAGTCCCCCTTAGGGTAACCCTAATATTTAAATATACCTATTTTACTATACTATCATAAAGTAGTTACAATAAATGTAAGGAGGTAACACAAAGATGAAAAAAACACTAAAAAATCTTGTATTAGGAGTTACATTAGCTGGTGCTCTTATTACTACAGGTTGTGAAAAGGAAGAGAGCGAAAGAGATAGCAGATTGCCAGAAGTTAGAGACAATCAAAGTCTAATCTTACACCCTGACTACCTTAATGGAATGTCTACTTTAGGCTATACTCTTTTGACAGATATAGACCATAATGGAGATTGGGATCTTGCAGAAAGATATCATGCAGGATTTACAACAGGTGATGGATCACACAAGCTCTACTTTAAGAAAGGTTTTGGGCCTGCACAATCTGTAAATACAGAGGTTGAGTTTGTAGAACCTGAATTTTTTAAACCATACCAGTAATTCTAAATCTGGCATGGTTTTTATTTTTCTTGTAGTAGCTCCCTTTAATGCAACAATGCACTAGCAAAGGTTTTATTAAGAAGCTAAACTAACATAGAAACATGACCAAAAACAACTGCATCGTCGTCGTGGACTTCTCAGGCACCTTGATCAAGCCGTTCGTCGCAGAAGAAGCAAACAAGCGAAGATACGTAAGATTGGGTCTTGAACTGCCATCAGAAGCTGATCGTAAACGTGCGCATGGCACAAAAGAACACTATGATCCTCTGCGTGCCTACATCGGCGAGAAATTCGGCATTCAGTCCCATATGAAGATATTCCTGCAACAGGACCATGGAGAAACAAGAGAACTCACCGGCATAGAATACGAAACAAAAATCATGACTGACCTGTTTCGTGATGAAATCTTACAGATTGCAAATGAACAAGGAGGCCGTATCTATAGCGATGGTATATTGGATGCACTCAGAGTAATTCAACGGAGAGGATACAAATTAGCGATTGTTTCTGGCATGCGAACAGATATTATCACAGGTATATTTGCTATTACAGAATGCTCAGTGAATTTTGATTTCGTATATGGACAAGACTCGATCTTAAGTCGAGATGACAGTCATCTCTTAACGAAAGAACTTGCTGAGAAAGGAACGATTGAGTATATCATCGGAGACAAGTTGGCAGATCTCGAACCTGCAACAGCGCTCGGCGCCAAGTCGATCTTCTTCAAGGGCGGCCACCCGACAGGAGGAGAAGAAGAATTCGCTGACTTCACTATAACATATGCAAAAGAATTAGAAGAGCTCATCAAGTAAAAGACAAAACAGCTTTCTGTATAGCCTCAACCGTCTGTAGCTTCTGTAGTTTAACCCGTAATAGTGAGCTTCCTTCAAGTCCTTTCGTAAAACCCATCGCCCGTTCCCTCACCGTCTTAACATCAGGTCTATGTGCCAGCATCAAATACACAAACCTTTCGGGAACAGAAAGGCTTTTATACTACTGGTTTATAAATGATACATATGGTTCAAAATAAGACCAATCTGGAATTAGAAATAATCCTTGCCTTATTAAAGAATAAAGCCCATTTGAGAGGCATGGCAAGGACGCTCAATGAGTCGCATTCAACAGTCTTAAGAAAAATCAACGAGCTTCTCAAAAAGAACGTGCTGGACTACAAGAAAGAGGGCAGAAACAAGGTATTCTTTATTAAAAACAACTTAACGGCAAAAAATTACGTCTACTCTGCTGAGATTTATAAACTCTCAAAGATAATAGAAAAATACCGGGAGCTGAGCATAATCTTTGAGGACATCAAAAGACAATTTCAAAAAGGCATGATTATCTTGTTTGGCAGCTATGCAAAAGGGAATCCAAGGCAGGAAAGCGATATTGACATTTATCTCGAAACAACAGGCAGCGAGATCAAGAGCCGATTGCAGGAACTAAACTCAAAGCTGAGCATAAAGACTGGCAGGTTTGACGTGAGGTCGCTATTAATCAAAGAAATAATGAAGAATCATGTTATCATAAGAGGAGTAGAGGAATTCTATGAACGAAATGAATTTTTTAAGGAAGCTTAAAAATGAAGGCAAAATAGAGCTCGTCGAGCCGTCAGAGGAAATGAGATTGTCGTATCTCAAGAAATCTGAAGACTGCCTTATATCTGCAAAGATACTTCTTCAAAATCAACTATACGAAAATTCCACATCAGAAGCTTATTATGGCATGTATAACGCCCTGCTCGCTCTTTTGTTCACAGTTGGAATAAAATCAGAGAATCATTCAGCATCGCTTCTCATCTTTAAGAACCTGTTTCACGAAGAAAGGCTGTACAAACTGGCCTCTCATGCTAAAGAAGAAAGAATAGACAAGCAGTATTATGTGGAAGCGCAGCAGGCGTCAAAAGCCAGCAAGGAGTCCTGCAGCGACATAGTCCTGAAAACAGAGGAATTCTTTGTTAAAATGAAGCTGCTGATCAGTCAGATGAATAACGAAAAAACGAATGCTGCAAGGATCTCATTTCAGGAATTGTTTACGCAGTGATTACCAACATCGCGCTTCGTGGTCATTAAAACAACGCAATCGCTTTCTGAATCGCTTCAACAGTCTTTAACTTCTGTAACGCATTCGTAGTTGCGAACTGCCTTCCAGCCATTTCGTAAGATTCATAGTCAACTCTCGCACCGTCCTCATGCATGGTCGATGTGCCAGCTCAGACATGCCTAAAAAAGTTTCACGTCGGTTTCTTCCGTAAGCTTACCGCACGCTCCTTTGACCAGATAATCGCGTTCTCTGTAATCTTAATCTTTTGTGGACAGTTCTGTGAACAACAGCGCGTTACGTTGCAGTTCCACAAGCCTTCTTTTTCCAAGAGTGAAGCACGCTCAGCCTTTTCGTAGGGATGCTTGTCAAATGACGTAGCTTTCACAATGTTCATTGGCCCAGTGAACTTGAGATTCTGATGATTTCGAATAACGTGGCAGCTGTCGTAACAAATAAAGCAGTCAATGCATCGTCGCATCTCCTGCGCCTCTTTAATCTCTTTATCCTGAATGGAGAACAATCCTTTTTTGTTGTTGCCAGTGAAATAAGGCTTCAAGCGCGTCAGCTTTTCGTAAACCTCCTTCGGATCAGTGACAAGATCCTTGATGATGGGAAATACTTTTAATGGCAAAATAGAAATCGCCTTCATTGCTTCAGTAATCTCGGCTTTGCACATCAAGACCGGCTTCCCATTCACTTCGGCTGCACAGCTTCCACAAATTCCTTCGCCGCAATTCCACCGGAATGCAAGATCTGGTTCGCTGTTTTCCTGGATATAAAAGAGAGCATCAAGCACCATCATTTTCTTCGAGAATGGAACCGCATATTCTTTTGTCCCATCACTTCTTTTGATGAATATCTTAATTTTCATAAAAACCTCCGCAACTGTTCAGGGATTTCCGGTACTGAACGAGTGAATAACATCATGCTTCTGCCTTGTGTTTTCATTAGGATGTTCTTGAGCCAGCCCTTGTCGTTCTTATTAGGGTAATCCGCACGGAAATGCGCGCCCCTGCTCTCCTTTCGGAGCAATGCTGACCGAACAATCGCCTCGCATGTTGGAATCATCACTAAAACGTCAATATACTGCATCCAGTCGTGGTTGTATGGTTGGGAGCCGGTGACCTTGACGTTTTTCAGCATGCGTTTGATTCTCTGCAATTCCCGTGCCGCACGCTGCAGCGACCTCTTGTCTCTCACGATGCCGACGTTATGCCACATTACATCCTGTAGCTTTTTCTTGAGAGCAATTGGCCGTACGCCCTTGCGCTTTGAAAACGGTGCAATTAAACGTTTCCACTCTTCTTTTATGACGTTCGCTTGGATTTTCTTTTGCTTCTTTATTGCGTGCCTTGCCGCATAGTACCCTGCTCTCTTACCGAACACCAAGATATCAGCGAGCGAATTCCCCCCCAAACGATTTGCGCCATGAACGCCTGCTGTTACCTCACCTGCCGCAAACAACCCTTTTACATCACTCTTACACGTTTCCGGATCAACAACAATGCCACCCATCGCATAGTGCGCTGTAGGAGCAACTTCCATTTTTTCTTTTGTGATATCAATGTTTGCGAAGTCATTGAACTTGTCAATCATCTTCGGCAATTTCTTCTCGATAAATGCTCGTGGTTTTTGCGAGATATCGAGCCACACACCGTTATGCTTCGTGCCTCGACCGGCTTCAATTTCATGGAAGATTGCTCGCGCAACAACGTCCCGGGTGCTTAGTTCCATGCGCTTTGGATCATATTTCTTCATAAAACGCTCTCCCTTTGCGTTTACAAGTATTCCACCCTCACCGCGGACAGATTCGGTAACGAGGACGCCTTCGACTGTTTCTGGATAGACCATGCCTGTTGGATGAAACTGAATCATTTCCATGTCCTGCACGAGCGCACCAGCACCTAATGCGAGCGCATACCCATCGCCGACAGTTTCCCACGCATTCGTGCTCCTCCTGTAAACTCTTGCGAGTCCGCCTGCAGCTAAGATGACTGCCTTGCAGCCAATGACCATAAGTTCACCGGTGCGCAATGATATTCCAAGAGCACCAATGATTGTGCTATTTCTCTTGACTAATTTCGTGATAGTGCATTCCTCGAGGTTGGCGATGAGCTTGCTTCTTTTTCTGACCTCCGCCATAAGAACTTGCATAATCTCCAGTCCAGTTCGGTCTGCAATATGACATGCTCTTCGGTAACGGTGGCCTCCAAAAGGACGCTGCATGATCTTGCCGTCTTCTGTCCGATCGAAGATCGCGCCATAGCCCTCGAGATCATTGATGATCTTTGGAGCCTCCTTTGCAAGAATCTCGACCATCTTCCAATTGTTGATGTACTGGCCCTCGATGATGGTGTCAGCAAAGTGCACCTTCCAGTTGTCCTGCGGGTCAAGGTTTCCCAAGGCTGCGTTGATGCCTCCTTCTGCCATAACAGTGTGGGCCTTTCCCAACAGCGTCTTGCCAACGATGAGCACCTTTTTTTTCTGGTCTGCTGCTGCAATCGCTGCTCGTAATCCAGCGCCACCGGTACCAATGATCAGGACGTCTGTGGCGTACTTTATTGTTTTCATCTCAAAATGTTCCCGGGATTGCCTTGAGGATTGAGTTGGTATCGACTGCGACCAATACGAAGCGCATGAGCGCTGGAATGATGGTTGACCAAAAAAAGGCGTTGTGATACTGATTGAGCGACGTTAACCTGTTATAAACGCTGTAGCTTATCCATCTCTTGTGCGCAAGCCTCTCGATGAAGTATCTGAAATGATAGCATGTCACTAAATAGAGGATCGCAGAAACCAAATAGACACCCTCGCTTATTGTGATCCAGAGGTCTAAGCCTGAGGATTTTGTGATCGTGCTGAGCGATGGACCTATCTCGCCGATGTGGATAAATGTTAAGATGAATGTTCCCCAGAAGAAGTAGCGGTGGCGCTGCTTGAGCCAGCCTTCTGGTTTGTAACAGTCTGAACAATCAGCAAGACATTTTGAAGGTTGTCGCGAAATGCGCCTTCCTGAAAAGAACCTGACATAATAGCATGAATAAACCATCAGGAGAAAGAATATCGGATGAATCCAGTCGTGTATCAGAAAAACCTGATACCAGACACTTGTTTTTTCGATGCTTGGTTTGGCATGCTCGGCATGCGCTGCGACAATCTGCATGCATACTACAAGAATGAATATAAAGAATACCCCTCTTTTTACCATGCTGTGAAACCATCCAATGTCTATAATAACTTTTCGGAGTGTAGGAATGACGCAAAGAGCTGTTGAACATCTGCAGGTGACCTCGTACTTGCGAGACTTGCGCGCAGTTTAGCGCTATTGCCTAAACCTCTTGTAAAGTCCATTGCGCGTTCCTTCATGATCTTTATTCGCGGACACTTTACAAGCTCGAGGTATTCCTGCAGCAGCTGCAGCTTCTCTTCTCTTGTTTGTTGTATGATTTCTCCCGTCTCAAAATAGTGCAGGATCTGCTTGAAGATCCATGGGTTGCTCTTCGCGGCACGTCCAATCATGACGTAATCGCATTTTGTGTATTCAAGCATTTCCTTTGCTTTTTCTGGTGAGATGACATCGCCATTACCGATGACAGGAATGCTGATGGCCTGTTTTATTTCCTTGATGACGTCCCAATTTGCTTTTCCTGAATAACCTTGCGCTTGCGTTCTTCCGTGAATGGCGATTGCGGCAGCGCCTGCCTTCTCGAGCATCTTGACAATTTCAAGCGCCTCGACTTTCTTGAATCCTGAACGCATTTTTACTGTTATTGGTTTTTGGATGCTTGCGACGAGCGTCGCGATAATTTCGTATAACCTCTCTTTTTCCTGAAGCAAGGCAGAACCATAACCTTGCTGAACGATTTTTTTTGAAGGACAGCCGCAGTTGAGGTCGATGATATCAAAACTCTTTTCAAGCTTTCTTGCCGCTTCAACGAGAATATCGGAGTTTCTGCCAAAGAGCTGCAAACCTACCGGCTTATCGTGTTCATTCGTCTTCGCAAGTTCTAGTGTTTTCTTGTTTTCACGAACGATCGCAAGCGATGAGAGCTGCTCTGTGTACGCCAGTGATGATCCATATCTTCGACAGAGCAACCTGAATGGGAGATCGGTCACTTCAGCCATTGGCGCCAGAATAAGCTTATTTTTTAGCTTTGGGAAGCTTTTCATTCTTGTTCTTTGAAGACGTCCCGGTTGCCTTGTACTCCTCGACAACCTTCTTGAAGGCTTCAACCTGTCTTTGAGTTAGCATGCCGGTGCGGATATAATGCGACTTGATGCTTCTGAGGAACTGGTTTTCATCGTACCATTTCTTGTCAATATCGAGCAGACTGCGATAGAATGCGTTGCTGATGGGCTTATCGAAGTCCTTCATTTCGCAGTCCTTGCAGATGGGAAATTGACGGGCTGATAACATGAGCACCATGTTCTTCTTGCAGATGACGCATCGCTGCTTGAATTTTGCCATTGTAAGAACAACGTCATCTTCTTTTAAACCTTATCGGTGGCGCTAAACTCTTCATGCATATCGCAGAACAAGGAAATGAACTTCTTTGTAGCAATCTCAAGCTCTTTTTTCCCGCGAGGAGTAATCTCGTACTTCTTCTCTTTGCCATGATCGCTTGCTTCTTTGATCCAGCCGTTGTCGCTTAAGGTTTTGAGGACAGGATAAATAGTGCCCGGGCTTGGTCTGGTGCCTTTTCTTTTGTTAAGCTCTTCTCGAATTTTCTCACCAGACATCTGCCGCTTCAGGATCATCCGCAGCACAAGAAAGCTGAGGAAACCCTTCATGTCGCAGCATTTTTTCATAAGACACTTATAACCAACAGCGTATTTAAACGTTGTGTTAATATCGGATGACCGATACGTTTATATAGAACCTCGGTTTAACTATCGGATAACCGATATAACGGAGGTAAACAACAATGCAAAACAACGCCTGCTGCGGCAGCTATGGTGGCTGCACGCCAAGGAGCTTCCTGACAAAGGAAGAAAAAGTGGAGATGCTTGAGGAGTACAGGCAATCTCTGGAAAAAGAAGCTCAGGCAGTCTCTGAGCGGATTAAAGACTTACAGAGGGAGAACTAACTCCCTTTTTTCTTTGACCATGAGCAAGAATGACCCTCGACGACCAAAACGAGAGTTTACTAATAAAATTTATCTTGGCATCAATAACGATGGAGGAATAGAAAATGGATTTACCCTGGGGCGATGAAAAAACAACGAAGTTTATTACAAACGTCGGACTGATTACCAGCGATGGTCCTCACGGTCATAATGTCATGGCTGCAGAATGGACGCATCACGTCTCTTACAGTCCCGGGTTGATTGCTGTTTGTCTTGGACCAGGAAAAGCAACAACCGATAATATACGAAAGACAAAAGAATTTGGCGTGAGCCTTGCTGCTGTTGACCAATCTGTTTTGTCGAGCGTTGCTGGCGGATATCATGGCATCCAGCACAACAAAATCAAGGCACTTGAAGAATTAGGCTTCAAGTTTTATCAAAGCAAAAAGATTAAAGCTCTTATGGTGAAAGATGCTGCATTGAATGTTGAATGTAGACTAATAAAAGAGATCGAACTTGGTGATCATACTATGTTCGTTGGCGAAGTTGTTGAAGCATCTATTTCTGGAAAAGAGCCACTTGCGTATCATCAGGGAAAATATTTGAAGGTGACAGAAACATTGCCAAAGCCTTCAGATGCTGAACGAGCAAAGATCAAGGGCATCGTTGAAAAGCATCGAAAAAACTAATCTTATGGCACTCGTCCGGGCGATATCTTCCAGATAATGTACAGAAACAAGAGCATAGCAATGATAATCAATATCAGTGTTACTTTCTGATACATGTTGTTCTTATTTGACATCAGCCAACCTCCAATTGAAGTATTGATAGGTTGCTACGATCATGAAACTGTAGCTTGTCAATAAACTCATGTAATCTGCCGTAGTGCTATACCTCGTCAGAGACAGGTAGTAAACAAGTGCCGCAGCCGTTCCAAGGATTGTTAATGTTGTCGATATGACAGTCGCAAGAGTCGAATATCTTTCGCGCGTTTGTATACTGCTATAATGACAAGGTTCTTAATAAACTTTACCGTCACAATGCTGAAAAGTGCTCGAATATCCTTGAAACTATTTTATTATGAGCTGAAAAAATGGGCCTGCTCGGATTCGAACCGAGGACCTCAACCGTGTGAAGGTTGCGTCATAGCCGCTAGACTACAGGCCCGCAGGTGATTATATTATCCTTGACCGTGAACTTCACTGGCAGAAACTGTTCGATGAGCCATATATTAGTTTTTGCATGCGTACTTAGATGAGGAATCGCAATCTTGCATTCTTTTCCGCTTAAAGCCATGTACACGAGAAGCTGGTCTGCCATGTATTCATCGACGGCGCAATTCATGCGCATTTGCGCTAACAATCCTTTGGCTGCTTCCTGCCCAACAGCTTCGCTTGCTTTATTTCTTTCGCCTAGCGCGTCCCATGCTATGATGCAGTTTTCGTAGACTGCCTTCAATAGTATTCCACAGCCTGGATTTAGTGTTTGTTGATATTCCTCAACAATGGAAATTGGCTGATTGATACTGATCGTTTTCTCGGCACTTTCACGGATTCTTTCGCAAACGCGCTTTTTTCGCAGATCAGAACTCGCAACAACAACGCCCTCGATGCCCAACAATGCTCCGCGTTCAAGCAAGGTTGCACTGCTTGTTTCTTTCACTTTTTTCACGAGAACATTGACGTCGGCGCCACCCTTTGGATAAAAACCGTGCCTCTTCGTTGCAATGTGCATCTGAAAGCCAAGCTTCTTCATCATGGGCACAAGTACCTCTTGAATGTACAGGATATTTGGCGCATGCGTTCCAAATGTTCCGCCGCCAGTAACATGAATGCTGACATCAGATGCCCCATAGAAAGATGGCAATGCCAAGCACTGCAGCAGAAGCCCAACGCTGCCAGCGGTTTCGACGTGGACATTTAATTCATTCTTATATTCTGACCTCGGGTGAAAGATAATTTCCGATGAGCCGAGTTTTGCTCCTTCCAATGAACCATTGCAAAATTCTTTCACGGCCTCAATTGCGCGGAGATGCTGCGTTCGCAAGCCGCTTTCTTTTCTTTGGCTTCGAATGCTATAGACTCGGACTGGCTTTTGCGCGATACATGAAAGGGCGACGCTCAAGCGGACAATAGAACCGCCCCCCTCCAAGTGATTACCGGGAATTGCCAGCATGGACGTTCCTTCGCTTATGGAGCTTAAAATGCTTCCTATAGCCATGGACAGCTGGAGAGATAGCTTTATAACTTATTGCAAAGACGCAGTAGCATGACATTTCAATGCGCACCATGCAACAAGGAATTCCCGTCTTCTGAGGCATTAAACCAGCACAATAAATCAAAGCATCCTGAATCGTATAAGGAACCGAAGCTGAGTTCTGGACAAAAGAAAAAGATGAGGACGTGGGTTATTCTTATTGTTGTTCTTGGTCTTGCTGTATGGGGTGTTTATGCGCTATTGCAAAAGGACAAAGAAGCAGACACTGGATTAACCTTTGAGCCACCGAAGGGAGCTATTCATTGGCATCCAAAACTAAAGATCATTATCGATGGCAAGGTGCAAGTTATTCCAGCAAACGTCGGTCTTGGCGCTGTTCATCAGCCGATGCATACTCACGAGGAAGATGCAGCTGAAGGCGTGATCCACATGGAGATCGATCGCCCCACAAAGAAAAACGTCATACTAGGTTATTTCTTCGAGGCATGGAAAAAGAAATTCAACAAAGACTGCATCTTTGATTACTGCGCCGACAAAGGAGCGCTGAATATGCTCGCTAATGGCAAAGAGAGCCTTGACTTTGAAAAATATTACATGCGCGACAAAGACAATATCGTGATTGAGTATATTTCAAATACTGCTCGGGTAAATTCGTCGTGACGTATTAGAAGAGCTAGGGAGACATCAAAAAATGGCAATGGGTAAAAATAGACTCCTTGAACATTTAACCAAAGAACATGACACGCTGGACTATGTAGATTCAATCTACCACAAATTAGAAGGCAATCGTAACGTTCTCACTATCGTGACAAGAAGGGATCCGCAGCGCTGTCCACTGAGTGCACGTGTCTCGGAATTGTTGCAGTGTTCGAAAACTGTGAAATATGGCATGAAAGCGTTGCCTGTTCTAGATACAGCCAGAAGGGAGTTTGGCGAACGTATCTACGACTGGCAGAGCGCGACGTTGGAAACAATTCCACCTGCCGCACGACGGAGATGGTTGGAGAAGCCAAATTATGCAGTGGTTGTAGAAACAGCATTATCTTTGGTGGGCGTCATCATCAACGACTTTGCATCCGCAAGCTTCACCATGCATCGTAGTCTCTACGACCGAAGATATGACACCCTCCACCTCTTTATCAGGTCAGATCTTCCTACTAAGGGATTTTGTGAACGTGGAATGGACATTAAGAAAGAGCTCTTAGATAAATTTGGGTATGACGCCAGTCGCTTTTTGTCGATCTTCAGAGAGGCACGAACACCGATAAAACGATAAGCAAGCAAATAATGTATGGAAAAACTTTTTGTCTATGGGACCTTGCGAGGTCCAGAAGTACAGCAACGCGTCATTGGCAGGGTTGTCAAAGGCGTTCACGACCGGTTGAGCGGCTTTCGCAAGGCAACAGTTACGATCAACAATGAAACCTATCCAAGTTTGGTTCAGGATCGAGATACTACTGAATCAGTTGACGGCTTTGTTCTTTCTTTGCAACTGGATGAGATACGTAAGACAGATGCCTACGAAACAGATGCGTACCGGCGAAGAAAGGTCGTTCTCGTGAGTGGAACAAAGGCGTGGGTGTATGTGTAAACAACAAAAAAAAGTACATGAAGCAGGCGGGAAGGCAGGCAAACCGCAATAAAACGCTGTTTCAATTTTAATATCTTGATTTAGTTTCCACTTTGTCACTTTCCTATCTACTGAAGTTAGGGCAACGTTTTTATACTTGAAGAGGAATACCTGCTGGGCATATAAAAAAGATCGTGATGGATGAGCTATGCAAAACGGTCTAGAGCTTGTTATTGGAATTGGCGACCTGCATGGACATTATCCTGCCTTGGAATCATTGCTTATAGCCCTGACACTCAAGTACAAAATCTTTCAGAATCGGGAACTGCGCCCTGGAGTCGAGATTGTATTTACTGGCGACTATATTGATCGAGGAGATATGAACCTCAAGACAATAGAAACAATGAAGATACTTAAAGAGAGAAACTCATCCCGAGTCCATGAGTTGTTTGGCAATCATGAACTCATGGCGCTTGCAGACATGGAAACAGCTAAGATGATAGTCCATTATGCAGAACACCAAATGTTAAACGCATATGAGAACCAAAGTATGCACGGATCCAATGGCGGCACAACCTTCGTTAAAGAATTCGGAAGTTCGCCGAAAAAAGCATTTGAAGAGTATATCAACCGATTATCAAGAACGGGCGATATCGGTATTTGGATGCGAAGTTTAGAGCCACTGCACGTAACAAAAATCAATGGTAAAAAAATCCTCTTCGTTCACGGTGGAGTTCCGGACGAGCTAGCGGGTCCACTGAAGATCCAATCATACTTGCAAGCATTCAACGCGCATATAGAAGGAGTGACGAGTCTTGCTGGAGGGCCTCGAGAAAAATTTTTCCATGATGAAAAAGTGGATACGCACAGTATGTTCTGGGACAGAAAAATCTTATCAATGAACGAAGCAGAAGTAAATAGCCACGCTAACCGTCTCGGTGTTGATTACATTGTCTTCGGGCATACACCGCATACAGAAATCAAGAATCTTTTTGGTCGTGCCTTTGATATCGATGTAGGAATGACGCCAGCATACGGAGCAAACGAACCAGCGGCGATTGTTTTCAAGCCAGGAGAAGTAATCGGGTTTTACGTGCATCAGGGAGAAGTACGCCTTGCTTAAGGCAGCACAGTATCCGAAATTGATTCTTTTATCTAAAGAACGATCGCAACCCTTATATAACATTTAGACTAATCTGCGTCAAGCCGAGGTCGCATAACCTGGTATTGCGCAGGATTGCTAAAGGTTATGTAAACATCCTGTGTCCGCAAGGACGTGTGGGTTCAAAAGCACTTTCAGAGCCGGTCCAAGACCAGCGGTGACTGATCGTCCCACCCTCGGCGTTCTTTTTCGATTATGGAAGAACGCGCCCAACCGCAGCGATGTATTGTTGCACCTTCTGGAGATTAAGGTCATCATCACCGTATGCTTGGCTCCGTTTATCTCGCAACCCGCTTTCAGCATCAATAGAAAAGTCTGATGTTCCTATTTTTGCTTTGAGCTCTTCAACACGAGATTCAACATTTTCCCCAGTAAACCCACCAGCAAAGCCGATAGTAGTTTGCGGCATCGCTTCGTGAAGGTTACCGTAAAGTGCAACAGCTTCGTTTGTATTGAACGCAAGACCGCTCCCCATTGACGGATCGATGAGCACGTACGTTACATAGTCGCTATAGCAGACAACCTGCTTTGCAGCATTATCAGCGCTTGTTTTTCCTAGCATAGAGCGAGACACTTGCAGAACAATCTTCATCTTTGGAAAGGTTTCTTTTATTTTCTTCACTTCATCAAGTGGAGGCCAAACAACATTCAATTGTAATGCTCGACAAAGATCCTCTTGATAGATACCCTCGAAGAGGCTTCTGATCTGGTCAGCGAGTGTATCATGATCGCGAGAATTATAGTGCATCATCGTCAAGGCTTTACCTCGAGCACTCGTAACGAGCGACTCAAGCTGATTCATTTTTGGATACCTTCGATTGGCGACCTCTTGGTTTCTAAGTGTCTTTACGGAAACGAGGTAACCAATCATGGGGAGATGAGACGAGTTCATAGAATATTCTGCTCTATCAAAAGCATGAAGAACAGCTTCAACCTCTGCGTTAGTTGCAACGCCTGTTACGCCGACGTAAGGTTTTGCACGAACCATTGTTTTGCAATATCCAAAAAGGTTTTAAATGTTTGCGTACAGGCAGGCCCATGAAAACAAAAGAAACCACAGAAAAAGAGCTTGCTCTGCTGGAATGCGACATTGAAATCAGCAAATATCAGATATCGCTGGCAATGTCATTGATCATGCCGTTCTTGCTCTCGTTTGCGTCGGTTGGGATTGCCGCTTCAGACAAGGTGACAAAATACGTGTTTCTTGGGCTCAGCATCTTTCTCTTTTTCATACTTGCGGGCATTGTCTTTATTGACTCCAAAAGCTTGATCAAGAAATACACACACAAGAAATCGCTGGTTATCAAGAGACTTGGAGAATAAGGTTTATATAGGCTTTCGTTGTCTTCTTCTTTCCATGTTTTGGTATCGTCTGGGGGTTGCTTGGGTCTTGCTCTTTTTAGCAGCGAGCAGCGTCTCTGCATTTGTCGAGCTTTCCATTGATCGAGCTGACTGCATCGGCGCTGGCAGGGTATCTTTGTTAGTTACGAACAGGGGCGATGAAGCGATGGGTGTTGAGAAGGCGCGTGTTCATGCCAATTACTTTTCGGCGTTTGCGGTAGACGCGGATACTCGAGGAATAAACAAAGATTTTGCTCTCCCTCTTCCGGGAAGCTGGAGCGATGATGTGCTCTCTTCATTAGAGGGGCCTGTTGCGTTTACGAGCCAAGACATTTTTACGTATCCAGGCGAATATCGAGTGACTGTGATGTACGAGCGCTGCAAGCCATCGTATCCTTCCTGCGCCGCAACGGTGAGGGTTTCCTGTCCTGGCGTGAAGGAGTATGGATGCAAGGCGATACCCCTGAAAATTGACCAGTGCAAAAATGTGGATGACACGCTGTTTATTACATTCCACAATGTGCAAAAAGGGTTGTTGACTAATGTAAACCCGTACAAAGACATCAAGTATATTTTTTATGGCGACCGGTACCACCTTGACAATGAATTGCCGAACACGACAATAACGAAGGTAGGTGATGATACATATCTTCTGGTGATGAACCTTACTAACGGCAACAAGATTGATCGCGTGAAGCTAGAAAACAGAGTCTGCGGTCATGTTGAATATGCGAACTGCCGGATTGAAGGATCTGGCGTTCCTCGGCTTAATGCTACTGAATCGAATGGGACGAATCCGATCCTGCCACTAGCAGAGAAGGAAGAGTCTGTGTTTAGCAAGGAGCTTATCTATCTCGTGGCAATCGTCTTCGTGGTTGTTATTCTCTTCATTGTTTATCACATCAGGGCGCGGGCATGACTGAGCTTTTGTACTTGAGGGACAGCTATGCAAGAGAATTTGACGCAATGGTCACTGCGGTCAATGGCAAAGAGGTCATATTAGACAGGACGTATTTTTATCCAAGCGGTGGCGGGCAGCCTTTTGACACAGGCACGATTTCAACTGGCGGCGCTTTCTATTCTGTCGTGAATGTTCATAAGGGCGAGCATGGCGTTGTTCATGAACTTGATCATGACGACCCCAAGGTCGGCGATGTTGTCCATGGGGCTATTGATTGGGAGCGGCGGTACAAACTGATGCGGTTTCATACTGCAATTCACGTCCTTGTTGGCGTTATTTGCAATGAAACTGGCGCGCTGATTACCGGGAACCAGATTGACGTTGACAAGAGCCGGATCGACTTCAATCTTGAGATTTTTGATAGGGAAAAGATGCAGGAACACTTTGAGAAGGCGAATGCGATTATCCAGCAGGATTTGCCGGTAACGGTGACGTTTACGACGAGAGAGGAGGCGTTGCAGATCCCTCGTTGTTCAAGTTGCTGAAGGGGTTTCCTGAGCACATCAAGGATATCAGAATCGTTTCTCTTGGCGAATTTGACCGGCAGGCAGATGGCGGAACGCACGTGCGATCAACGAGAGAAATCGGGAAGGTTGAGCTTTTAAGCTGCGAGAACAAGGGAAAGAATAATCGGAGGGTTTATTTTCAATTACTCTAATCTTTTTTCCAAACCTTCGCCGACAAACTGGTTTCTGCCCCGTTGCTTTGCAATGCGTACTCTTGTGTCTGCTTTTTCCCTGAGATCAGAAATTTGCGCAAGAGGGTAAAAAGAACCACCAACGCTGATAGTGACGTTTTTATAATCACTCCCTTGCTTATAATGAACGCCTGTGAACCTTTTGGCAAGATTCTGAGGTAAGGCGATTTGTTGATTGCGGACAACGTTAACTAGACGTTCGCCGTATCTCTCGAATAAACTAAAATCCAGATCTCTTTTGACAACAATAAACTCTTCACCACCCCATCGCCCCATGAAATCACCAGTGCGAGGATCGAGACTGAGCGAAAGCGCAGAGGCGGTATGTGCCAATGCTATGTCTCCTGCGTCGTGACCATATGCATCATTATAACGCTTGAATTCATCAAAGTCAACGACATAGAAGCTGACTGTGCTGCCAGGTCGTTGTTTTCTGTTGAGATGTTCCTCGAGATAGCGAACAAGAAAGCGCGGGTTGAAAATTTCAAGATCGGGCACAAATTGACGTATCTTTTGATCATACATCACTTCGGCTCGTACAATGTCCGCATTGGCAGGATCTAGAAGCGAAAGTTGCCTCAGTGCTGACAAAGGGTCAGTCTTTCTTCGTTGCGGTATATTCATTACTTTCATTTTAACTACTCATCGGTAGATATTTTATTTATAAAGCTTTCGTTTTAACGTGCGGCAAACCTTTTATAATGAGTTATGCGTTGGTGCCTGATGCTTTCAACTGTCCTTGTCGGTTTTGTTGCACTCACGGGTTTGTTCTTCGGCGTGATCTTGGGACGAATTGCGCCTGAGGAGATCAAGCCTGGAATGCGGTACCTTTTGCTCTTTCGCTCTTTGTTATTACTCGTTCTGGTGATTGCGATAGTCTTTCATCTTTCATTGCTTCTGAATGGCGTTATCATCGGCCTTTTCTTTGCTGGTATGATTACGGCGCTGCTGTTTCCCATACGCTACCTTGCCCTGGGAATTGCGGTTGTTGCATCAGCTTCAATTTTTCCTTCATTTTTAGTTCTTGCAGCCTCGCTGGTGTTTCTTTACGGCTTGCCGACAGGAACATTGTTTCTGAAGAACCATCGATTCCTATTGCTTTCTGCAGCTCTTTACTTTGCTTCTTTTGCCCTCTTGTTTGTTGCTACTTCATTGCATCCTTATTTCCTCTCATTCGCTGCAGGATTACTGGTGAGCAAACGATGACGCTCTATATTGTTGGCATTGGGCTGTATGACGAGAAAGACATCACCATCCGAGGCTTGGAGATTGTGAAGAAATGCTCCAAGGTGTATCTGGAAACGTACACGTCACGATTGAATTGTTCTTTGGATTCTTTAGAGCAGATGTATGGAAAAAAAGTTATTCCTGTTGGACGTGACTTTGTTGAGCGCCAGGTACAGAAATTGCTGGATGAAGCAAAGCGTTACGACGTTGCGTTACTTGTTGCTGGGAGCCCGACAGCTGCAACGACCCACCTCGAGATGTTTTTGGAGGCGAAAAAAAAGAAAGTACCGATACGGTTTGTTGACAATGCATCGATTCTTACTGCGGTGGGCATTACAGGCTTGTCGTTATATAAATTTGGAAGAATCACGACGATACCTTACCATCAAAAAAACGTGACAAGCCCGCTTGACGTCATAAAGCTGAACCAGAAGCATAATCTGCATACGCTGGTGCTCTTGGACATTGAAGGTGATCGGTTGATGACAGTGAACGAGGGACTAAAGTACCTTATAGACAACGATCTTTCTCGCGGACAGCTCTGTATCGGATGCGCAGCACTAGGGTCCCCAGAACCTGAAATCAAGGTGGGAAAAGCAAATGAGCTCGTTGGTTATTCATTTACAAAATTTCCGCAATGCCTCATTGTTCCAGCAAAGTTGCATTTCAAGGAACAAGAAGTTCTCGATTTATACACGTAGCTGTCGGAATATTACATTTGATCTTTTTTCACAACCCCCATCTGCGCCTTCTGTAGCTTACCAGAATAATCCACGTAGATGGTCTTCACTTCAGAGAACTCTTCAATTCCGGCAATGCCCCCCTCCCGCGTTCCATTACCTGTTCCTTTCACGCCCCCGAAAGGCAAATGGAACTCAGCGCCAATCGTTGACGCATTCACATATGTGATTCCTGCCTCGATCCTTGCGATTGCTCGGAAGGCATTGTTGATGTTCTTTGTATAGATTGATGAACTTAAACCATAGATGATACTATTGCATATTTTAATAGCATCGTCAAGGTCATGCGCTTTCATGAGAGAAACTGTAGGACCAAAGATCTCTTCTTGTGCGATTCTCATGTGGGGTTGGACGTCGGTGAAGATGGTTGGCTGATAGAAGAACCCACCTAAATCGTGCCGATCGTAACCACCTATAAGAAGTTTTGCACTTTCTCTTTTTCCGATGTTCGTGTACTTTTTGGTTTTTTCAACAGCACACTTGTTAATCAACGGACCAACATCAGTTGTTTCCTTGAGGCCACCACCGAGACGCAACTTTTCCGTCCGTGTCAGCAGCTTGTCTTCAAATTCTTCCTTGATGTGCTTATGGAGGACAACACGAGAAGCTGCGGTGCACCGTTGTCCTGTCGTTCCGAAGGCGCCCCAAATGACGCCATCAACCGCAAGGTCAAGATCAGCATCATCCATGACGATAATAGCGTTTTTACCTCCAAGCTCCAGGCCGATCTTCTTGATGCCCGCATTCTTGAGGATATACTCGCCGGTGCCTTTCGAGCCTGTGAATGAGATACCCCGTGTTTTGGGATGCTTGATGATTGCTGCACCGACTTCACCACCAGTTCCTGCGACAAGATTGACAACTCCGTTTGGAACACCTGCTTGTTCAAGAATCTTGATGAGTTCGACAGCGCACAACGGCGTGTCTGATGATGGCTTGAACACGACAGTGTTGCCACAAATGAGTGCAGGTGCTAATTTCCATGCTGGAATTGCTGTTGGAAAGTTCCATGGCGTTATTAAGCCGACAATGCCTACTGGAATCCTGATCGTTGCGCAGAACTTGTTTCGCAGTTCCGAAGGCGCGGTATTTCCCAATAATCGTCGTCCCTCACCAGCCATGTACTCGAAGGCATCAATCGCTTCCTGGACATCACCACGACCTTCTTTGAGAACCTTCCCCATTTCTGTTGTGACGAGGCGCGCAAGTCGTTCCTTGTTTTGTTTTAAGAGATGAACAACTTCAAACAGGATTTCAGCGCGGTGCGGCGCGGGAAGATCGGACCAAGAAGGATATGCCGCTTCCGCTGCCTGAACAGCCTTCTCGACGTCTTTCTTCGTGCTCTGCTGGAACTTGCCAAGGACCTTCTTGTTTGCGGGATTCAAAGAAGGAAACGTTCGTTTAGTGCTCGAGGGAACCCATTTGCCATTAATATAATTACTGTAAACCTGAACCATCAATCACCACTCTTTTTCACCGTAGAGAAGAATTCCTGAGATATAAATGTTCTGGTTTATTATACAGTTGTTCGTATCTTCATGTACACATCATCGCTTCCAGCTTTGTTGCTTTTCCACATCAAGAACACTTTACCGCTCGCAGCAGCGAGTGCAACGTCTGCGGCATAAATATGCGGTGGAAATACCGATGGATGTTCCGCAATGTACTGCTCCAGCGGTATCCGGACAGTTCCGTCAGGATTCAACGACAGGTATACGATCTGCCAATTGCGGTAACCAGATGGAAATCCCCCCGGGACTGGTAAAACTTGCCACGCAATATGGGCATTTCCTTGCTCGTCTGCAGCAACATCAGGAACCAGGAACGCCACCACAACATTGTCGTTGTCGATGACAGTCAGCGTACACTCGTTGCCGTTACCGCCGAGTGAGATACGACAAGCCCGCAGCGCAGCGGAGGGCTTGTCGAGGAACGAGACGGAAGGGGATCATAAGGGGTTGCGATCCCTTATTGTCATTCATAACAGTGAGGCTTATTATATAACTTTCGATATTAATCGAAATATTTATAAATAAGAAGTATTTTAAATAAATATGAAAAAAATCGAACGTGTCCTGAGGGAACTGTTGTATCTCGCCTTCGAGGAGAAAACACGGAAGACGACGCAGGCGCACCTCGCATCAAGGCTACAGGTCTCATTGAGCACGGTTAACCTTGCTATAAGTCACCTGCGGAAGATGAACGCAGTGCAGATAGCGAAGCGAAGCCTTGTTATCATCAATCCCAAGAAGATCCTCTTCTATTGGGCAAGCATCAGGACTTTGGAGAAAGATATCCTTATAAAAACAAGGGTGGAAGGCAACGTTTCCGACATCGAGAAGTCCATGCCCTCAGATGTCGTGTTTGGTGCATACTCCGCATACAAGCTCCAGTTTAGTGATCAGCCGGCAGACTACTCTGAGGTGTACGTCTATGCCTCCAATCCTAAAGAGGTTCTCAAGCGGTTCATCCAGAGGCAAGGACCGCCTAATTTGATTGTCCTTAAAAAAGAATGTCCAAACATGACCCTAGCACACCTCTTCGTGGACCTCTGGAACATGAGAGAATGGTACGCGAAGGAATTCTTAAGATCCTTGGAGGAGAAGCTCGATGGAGTACTGGCATAATCTCATCGTGGAAAAAAGCTGGAACGTGCTCCAGCAGCTGAAAGGAAAGTTCGACTTTGTCCTCATTGGCGGGTGGGCATCATACCTCTGGACAAGAACGAACAAAAGCAAAGACATCGACATTGTTGTATCGATGAAGACATTAGATTTTATTAAACAGCACTATCCTCTGCAGAAGAACGATCGCCTGTGCAAGTACGAAATCAAGAGTAACGAAATCGACGTTGACATCTACGTCCCATTCTATTCAAGACTTGCGCTGCCCTTGGAAGCCATTTCGTTCGAGATGATCGAGGGCTTCAAGGTCGTTAGGGTCGAGGAGCTTTTGATATTGAAGCAAGGGGCTGAGCACGACAGAACGTTCAGTGAGAAGGGGGAGAAAGACAGGATTGACATCATGAGCCTTGTTTTGTTCTGCGACGTTGACTTCAAAAAGTACAAGGACCTGCTTAACTCTGTTAAGAAGGACGACTTTATCGATAGGCTTATCACAATAATCCGGAATTTTCATGACTACAAATATCTTGACCTGACACCGAGGGAGCTCAAGACAAAAAAACAAGGAATCCTTGATAAGCTGCGACGCCGTTGAGCGTTGGTTTTTCGCTGGGAAAACGTCTCGAAAAAGATTGATATCAGGTCTCCAAAGACCGTTGCGGCATATGCTGATCTTCTTTGCTCAATCTTTGCCATCACAATTTTGTACAATATCGACCTTAATGAAAAGACAATCAGGTTCGGAAAGAACAAAAAAGTTCATGTTCGCGATCCGCTTCTGCTCGAGATTTTTGAAAACTGGTCCATGATTGAGTCAAAAAACAAGCAGTCTGTGCTTGCTGGAGCCCTTGTCGTTGAACATCTGGTGCGGGCGTATCCAGACAAGGTGTTTTTTTGGAAGAATGGATTCGAGATTGATGCTGTTGTCGCAGAAGGCAGGAACTTGTACGGGTTTGAAGTGAAATGGTCTGAAAAGACGGAAGCAAAACGACTTTCTCAACTCAGGAAGTTTGTGATTGTCACCAAGAATGTCTACTCAAAAGACCCACCCAAGATCCCTCTTGCGGTGTTTCTTGCCTTGTTTGATGTATGATCTTGAGCGTGAAGAGCACAGCGGTATGGCGAATGCGTGCATTATAAAGAACATATGTTTCATGTACAAAACAAACAAAGCTATCTTTGCAACAAGTCTATCAAAATCGCCTTCTGAACATAAAGTCTATTCTCAGATTGGTCAAACACAACACTTCTTTCTGAATCAATAACATCAGCAGCCACTTCCTGCCCGCGCATTGCCGGCAAGCAGTGCATAAATATCGCGTCTTTTTTCGCTTGAACAAACAAGTTCTTCGTTACCTGATACGGCTTGAACGCTTTTAATCGTTGTCTGAGTTGCGACTTCGGAACGCGATACGACATCCACGAGTCCGTATACACAACGTCAGCATCTTCAACCGCTTCCTGCGCTTTCTGAGTTATTGTAATCGAAGCGCCAGAATTTTTTGCAAACCTCATGGCTTCCCTCAACACAACCGGCTGCGGTTTATAGTCCTTCTCTTTCGGGCATGCAACCACGATCTTGATGCCAAGCAATGCTGATGCATAAATCAGGTCATGCGTGACATTATTATTCCCATCACCACAATACGCAATTTTCAAATTCGTTAATCGTTTCTTTTTCTCCCAGATCGTCAAGAAATCTCCGAGAATCTGGCACGGATGCGCAAACGACGTCAGTCCGTTAATGACAGGGATAGAAGAATTCTTCGCTAACTGCTCGAGTTCGTGATGATCGTGCATCCGCACCATGGCAACGTCGCAGTATCTCGAGATTGTTCGTGCAACGTCTGCAATCGATTCCTTTCCTATGCCCCATGGCGATTTCTCGGTATGGTAATTAATCGCATGCCCACCCATCTGTGTCATGGCAACTTCAAACGATAAAATAGTTCGTAGAGAAGGAACCTGGAAAATCATCAATAATGTTTTTTCATACGCGGCCTTACTATACGCCTGAGGGTTCTGCTTGATTTCTCTTGCCTTTATCAATAATGATAGAATTTCCTCTTTTGTTAAATCTTTGATGCAAAGGAGATGATGTACCATTCTCTTTCCCTCCGGGCGTGTTGAATCCTAAATATAAGCATATCGCTTTGGAGGTTCAAAAGGTTTATATAACTGCATAAATACGTTGTGAGCATGAACCTTCGAAATTGGCAGGTGTTTGGGTTTAGCGCTCTCAAGCCGAAAACGAAGCTTTTTTTCCTTTGTTTTATCATATTGGTCATTGGAGGAATATCTCTTCTTGCGCTCAACAGGGGAGAAACGGCGACACGTGAACGCACACGCATAGAGAATTCTAAACAGGGATCGCCGCTCACGGGATCTGCGGTAGCTGAGATACCAACGTTTGTGCAGGAAGAGACACTGGTTCAACAAGGAAGGTCATCTAGGGAACAAGCAGTTGAACAGCCAGAACCTGCGCAGGAGCCTGATGAGCTGGAGTATTTTGAATATAGCGACCAATGCGCGGCAGACATCAAAAAGTCAGAGGATGATGTTGTTGACATTACTACATTCCTGCCGGAGCATGAGGCTGCTCTGACGAATGCACGAACAAAGCATGATCAAAAAAAGACTGAGCTTGAAGGGAAGATTGCGGACCTCGAGAAGCAACTGGAGACCATTAAGGGCGATCTTTCGACGTTGGTGACGAGCGGTGGATCTGAACTTCGGGTACTTGAGGAGCGCGTCAATGCCACCCACGTCAATCTCGAGGCTGCACAAAAGAAACTCGAGGAACTTAAGAGTGGTTGTTCATTAAAAAAATGAAACTGATGTTACCTGCGACGTGGTCGAGCGTTCTCTTGCGTCTTGGTGTTGGCGTTGTCTTTTTGTATTTCGGCGTGGACAAGTTTGTTCATCCCGAGGTATGGGCGGGGTGGATCAATCCACGACTGCTTTATTATCTTCCCGTGTCCCACGATGTCTTTTTGTACGTCAATGGCGGCGTGGAGGGCGTTGTTGGCTTGTTATTGATTTTGGGACTGTGGACTCGCATTGCAGCTTCAGTGGCTGCTGTTCTCCTGATTGGCATCTTGGCTACTGTCGGCGTCACAGACGTTACTGTGAGAGACATAGCAATTCTTGCGGCATCGCTGTCGCTTGTCTTGACAGGTTCGAAGACGTTGAGCATCGACAACAAGTTTGCGCCTATCGGAAAGAAGAAGCGGTCGGACTATATTGAACTGCGCTGATTAGAACTCTATAGCAAACTCAATAAGCTTCTTCTTGAATTCCGCAAATTTCTTGACGACATCAGAGAATGAGATGATTCCCACGAGAGTATCATCGTCGTCAATCACCGGCAATCGCTTTACTTTGTTTTTCTTCATTTTTTCAATTGCTTTTTGCAGCTCTTCGTTTGGGTTTGCAGTAATGATATTCTTTGTCATGATGTCCTTGACGTACGTCTTTGCAGGATTGAGGCTTTTGATAACGACTTTCGTGATAATGTCACGATCAGAGAGAATGCCGATTGGGCGTCTTGTGAGCATGTCTTCCACGACGACTAGAAGACCGACGTCGTACTTCTCAATCATCTTTGCAGTGTCAAGGACAGTATCTTCACCAGAAATCACGAAGACATTCTTGATCATCAACTCTTTTACTTTTGTCACATTTAGATGCTTGTTGTATAATTTAAATAGTTTGCTGTTGCCTTTCGGAGAATTCAGTAACTATTAGCGCTGCAAAGAGCCGGTGTTTTGACCAGATACGCCTTGACCAGGCCACCTTCTATCGCCATCTTTTGGATTTGGATACTGCGCTGGTGGCTGTGTTGATGAACCTGCTGGAAGTCGCTGAGGAGCATAACCAGAACCTGTTGGGGATGAACCTGGTTCATAGTAATATGGTGAAAATCCACTCCCCCTTGGACTGCTCATCATTTCTCTTATCGGCTGTGGCTGCACGTTGTAATTATAATTGCGTTCTTGCGTGTCATAAGGTATTCTTCGCACTGGTGGTTCCATTAAGTACCTCTGCTCGTATTGCTCTCGCACTTCGGTAAACCCTGGTCCACCAGTAGCAGCTTTTCCTGTTGCGTAATTGTTGTTGTTGAACAGCAATACTGCGCCTAGAACTAACACTACGATCCAAACCTCTTTATTTTCCATAGTTGAATGTTAACGTGAAGGTATTTAAAAGCATGATTGTTGTATATCATCTATTTCTTAACTTATATTTCGAAAAGTTTAAAACCTTATTCATTCTTGCTTTTCTCATGGACCGAAACAAAACCCTGATACTGGCGATTGTTTTAGTGGCGCTTCTTTTCATTGCAGGTGTTGGCATCCTTGCGGTGTATTCTGTCTTTTACCCAGAAGAGCAAGCCTATGAGCAGCAACCGACAGTCATCATCAACAATTATGTGACGAAGGATGAGCAGCCTGCGCAGGCTCGCGCTTCTTCCCAACAGCCTTCCTATCAAGATATGCAGACGCGACAGCCAGAGGTGACGTACATCAATGTGCAACCACAAGGCTATTCATATCCCATGTATCCCTCTTACCGCAGGTCCCCACGTTACTATTATCCTTACCCTTATTCTTACCCTTATTCTTATCATCCTTCCTCGATCTATGCATCTGACGCGTACTATCCTTACTATGGGTACAAGAGACCTTATTCTTCATCGAAGCGGATCTACTACTAAATCGAAAGCTTTTTTATCCTCTTGTTGCTCTTCCTTGCATGAAGAAGAGGATGATTGTTGTTGCATTGGGCGGAAATGCTCTTACACCGAAGAAAGGCCGCGGCGACTACAAGGAACTTGCTGAAAATATCCAGAAAGCATGCGAGTCTCTCGTTTCGTTACTCGGCAGAAATCAGATTGCGCTTACGCATGGTTCTGGCCCGCAAATCGGGAGCCTTCTTCTCCAGAATGAGCTGACAAAAAACAAGATTGCGCCAATGCCCATGGACGTTCTCGATGCAGAGCTTGAAGGCGAGCTTGGCTATCTCATTGCACAATCACTGAACAACACTCTTGCAAAGCATTGCATCCGCCGTCCGGTCATCAGCATCA
Organism: Candidatus Woesearchaeota archaeon; assembly: GCA_964374125.1. Classification (GTDB taxonomy): domain Archaea; phylum Nanobdellota; class Nanobdellia; order SCGC-AAA011-G17; family UBA489; genus CAYJXL01. The sequence goes on from CAYJXL010000003.1 coordinate 30,454, forward strand.
TCACGCGGGTTCTTGTTGACAAACGCGATCCGCTCTTCAAGAAACCAACCAAGCCTGTTGGGCCATTTTACACGAAGGAGCAGGCTGCTGTCCTGCGGCGCGAGGGGTTTACGCTCGTGGATGATGCAGGCCGCGGTTACCGAAAGGTTGTTCCTTCTCCAGCACCAAAGAAGATTATTGAGGCAGATGCGGTTGCTGCACTTGTGCGCCGAGGATACATTGTGATTGCGGCTGGCGGCGGTGGCATCCCGGTCTATCGCAATGGTCGTCAACTCAAAGGTATTGCGGCGGTTATTGACAAGGATCTCGCGTCCGCGTGCCTGGCGAAAAGCATTGGCGCTGACGTTCTTATTGTTTTGACTGGCGTTGATTGCGTGTATGTTCATTACGGAACTGCACGCCAGGCGCCTCTTGCGCGCATGACCGCGCGCGAAGCGCGGCGATACCTGCAACAGGGCGAGTTTCCAGAAGGAAGCATGGGCCCGAAGATTGCGGCTGCTCTTGACTTCCTGGCACATGGCGGAAAAGAGGTTTTGATCACAAGCCCTGATCGACTTCCAACGGCACTGAGAGGGCGGGGCGGGACGCTGATCGTGCCATGATACAGCTGCGAGTTCTTGCGAATGGATTGACGGTCTTGCACGAGCGAAGGAAAACTGATTCTGTTGCCATTGAGGTTCTTGTGCGCGTTGGTTCTGATTACGAGAATGCAACAAACCGCGGCATCACGCACTTCATCGAGCACATGGTGTTTGAGGGAACGAAACGAAACGATGCGCGCGAGCTCGCGAATGCTGTTGAGCGGATCGGTGGCGAGATCAACGCGGTCACGTCGCAGGAGAAAACATTTTTTTATGCGATTGTGCCCCGACAGCATTTTCGTCGGGCGTTGGAGGTGCTTGCGGATATTCTCATTCATCCAGTTTTTGATGAACTGGCGATTGCGAAGGAGAAGCGCGTGGTGCTGGACGAGATTGCCCTGCTACATGATGACCCGATGCACTTCACGTTGATCCAACTCATGGCAATGCTGTTTGAACGGTTGCCTGCGCGGTATCCGACATATGGATCGGCAGCGTTGATTCGGAGGTTTACCAGGAAACAATTACTTGCGTTCTTCAAGTGGCATTATGTTGCACGCAATACCATTGTGTCTATTGTCGGCGACGTTCGGGATCCTTTCGGCGCTGTTGCTGAACTATTTCATGAGATGCCACCAGGTCGCCATCATCGATTACGACTGCCGGTCGAGAGAGGGCTGCGCTGGATTACAAAAAAGACATTCCACAAGAAGCTGCAGCGCGCATACGTAGCAGTTGGTTTTCAAGCGGCGCGCATTTCAGGAAAGGATTTTTATGCGCTTGAGGTTGTCAGGGCGATCCTTGCGAAGGGGCAGAGCTCGCGCCTCTTTCATGAGGTGCGGACGAAACGCGGCCTGGCTTATGCTGTTGGCGCGGTTTATGAGGCAACCATTCATTTTGGATTTTTTGCCCTCTACTTCAGCGCTGATTGCGGCAATGTGAAGAGCATCCTGCATATTATTTTTGAGCAGCTTGCATTGCGTGACTTGCGTGAAGAAGAGGTTGATGACGCTCGAGAATTTCTTGTCGGCAGCTTTCTTCTTGCCAATGAATACACGCGGGAGCGCGCAGATGCGAATGCGTCGTGGCTTCTCTTCGGCGGGGAGCCTGCAGATTATGTGCGAGGCATACGGAGCGTTTCTGTCAACGATGTCAAGCGCGTCGCGAGGGAATACTTTAAAAAGAACCATGCGTTGGTCATAACACTATGAAATTGCTTACCCTTGTCATCCTGGTTGTCGTGCTTGGGCTGTTGTTTTACACAGCACAGACATTTCATGTGCTACAGATCGTGGGAAAACACAGTATCACGTTCTTTCAGGACGTTTACCGGGATTTGCGCGAATATCGAGAACGCGATCGTGATATTCAGCCCGACCGAGGCTAACCAGTCGAATTCGTTGCGCGTATAATGATCTTTGCTGTTGCAGTTTTTTCTGACTTGCCGTCTTTTTCAACAGCATTGCATTCATTATCAATACAGAAGAAACATTTTGCCTTGTAACTTGCTGTTAATCTTCCCCTTCCCAGATATGATCCTTCTTCAGGGTCTGCAGGGATTGTTTCTCGCTTCTCTTCGTTGCTGTTTGGATCAAGCTCCAGCGTCGCGACACGGCCATAGTCCCTAGCATCAGGGGTATTATCGAAGTCAGTATCTATCTTGATGTCCTTGTCGACTTCACACTGAATCTGCTCGCTTTCGTCATTTTTGATTTCGATGATGAGATCTTCGTAGCGGGCAGATTGACTGCTTGAGATGATTTCTACGATCTGGTCGTCGATCTTGCCGTCACGGTCAAAATCACCGAGGGTGCGGTCCTTCAACTTTAGCTGAAATTCAGGTCCCGGGAGCTGTTCTGGTGTTTCTTTATGCGGGGTTTGAGTCTTCGGCAGTTCATTTGTTTGTTGCGACTGTTCTGTTGTCGTCTGTGTATTTTGTTCAGACCCCTGTTGCGCGGTTGTTTGTGATTGCTGGAGGATTGCGCTTCCGGTGATCAGTGTTGGATCTGCCTTAATGATTTCCTTTATCTTTTCTGCATTGTACTGCGGAAAGAAATAGGCTGTCGCGAAGAGGCTCATCACAATGATGAGCATGAGCATGTCCCAGATCATCCACGGCTTGAGTGTAGGTTCGCTTTGCGGCTCTTGCGGCGCTATCGGCTCGCGAACTGGCCGTTTTGGTTCTTCTCTCACCTCCTTGAGGCGTTCTTTTGCCTCTAAAACGTCTTTTTTCCGCTCCAATTCTCTTTTTTGCTTGAGGTAGTCCTCTATGTCCATGTCATCACCACTGTTTCTTCATGTGTTATTTCTTTTAAATCCTTTTCTATTCTTGGCTATATACGACTCAAACGTTATAACACCTAGGGTCTGAAGCGAAGCATGGTTCTGGGGAATGGAATTGCGTCTTTAATGTTATCTAAGCCACAGATCCAACTCACGATGCGTTCAACGCCGAGACCGAATCCGGAGTGGGGAACGCTGCCGTAACGGCGCGTGTCGAGATACCATTGATAGCTCTCGATTTTTTCGCCTTCTTTTTTTAATGCTTTTTTAAGCTCTTCAATGTTTGTATCACGCTGGCTGCCGCCGATGATCTCGCCATATCCTTCCGGCGCAAGGACGTCCATGCATAATGCGGTTTTCGGGTCTTTTGGATCCCTTGGTTTGTAGAATGCCATGATTTCTTTTGGGTAGTTTGTGACGATGACTGGCTTGTCGAAATGGTTCATGATGAGATCTTCCTCTGTTGTCCTGAGATCTTTTCCCCACGGAATTTCGATGTTTTCCTTTTCTTTCAGGAGCTTGAGCGCTTCTGTGTACGTGATGCGCGGGAATGGCGGCTTGACCTTTTCAAGGTTCTTCACGTCACGCTCAAGGATCTTCAGCTCTTCATGGTTTGTCTCAAGGACTTTCTTGACGATGTGGGAGATGAGGTCTTCCGCTTGTTTTTGAAGTCCTGGAAATTCCATCCATGCAGTTTCCACTTCTGCCATCCAGAACTCGCTTAAGTGGCGCGTGGTCTTGCTTTTTTCCGAGCGAAAGCATGGAGAGATGCAGTAAATCTTTTCCAATGCGAAGATTGCGGCTTCTGCGTACAGCTGCCAGCTTTGGGTAAGATAGACCTTGTCCTTGTAGTACTTGACTTCGAACAATGTTGATCCACCTTCGCAGGCGTTTGGCGTGAAGATAGGCGGCTCCATTTCGTGGTAGCCTTTGCTGCGAAAGAACTCATGGATTGCGCCGAAGACGGTGCTTCGGATTTTCATTATTGCTGTCAACTTGCGAGAACGGATTGCTAAATGACGGACATCGAGCAAGAATTCGGTGCTCTGGTCTTTTGTAATGGGGAATTTTTCTGCGAGCTGTACGACCTCGAATTTCTCGACGTGAAGCTCGTAGCCTGTTGGCGCTCTTTCGTCCCTTTTTATTTCTCCCTGAACCTTAAGTGAACTTTCAACAGAGATCTTATCAATTTGCTTCCATTCTGCTTCAGTAAACTTTGTTTTTTCAAAGACGCACTGGATGATGTTGCTCGCGTCTCTAAGAACAACGAACTTTAATGCGTTGGAGCCCCGTTCTCGATAGACCCAGCCTCGCAAGACTACCTTGCCGTTGCCTTTTTTCAAAGCTTCTTGAATGGAGATAAAATCCATAATATACATACACTTCTTGACGTTTTTAAAGATTGTGTGAGCATGAGTAACCTAAAAAGGAAAAGATTTTAAGCAATATGCGCATGCGTGACGTTATGGTCTTTCAGTATCACTATGCTCATGGAGAAGCAAGCTTTGACAAGCCATTGAAGTTCCAAGTAAAGGGTGGAGCGCATTTGACGTTTGAGATTGTTCCTGTTTATCAAGGGAAGATGGTTGCACTGTTGCGCGATTCGATTCCCGGTCACGAGAAGCCTCCTGGCGCTGAGCAATACCCTGGGGGCATGTGGTATTTTTGTCATGATCTGGTTCGATATGCTGAACCGATGGATAACTTTGTGCAGCGCATCGTTACGGCGCAAGCTGGTGTCAATGTCACTTCTTGGAAGATTACTGATTTTGAATCAACGTTCCAAGAGAAGGATGAACAATGGGCTTTGGTTGGTTACATACTGGCTGAAGTTGATGCTTTACCTAAGCCCGGTGTTTATGGGAATGAGGTGAAGAAAGTTGTTGTGTTTACAGAAAAAGATGTTCCAGAACCATTTGCGTGGTGGCCAACAGACGACGTAAGGGCGTATGCGAAGAAGCATCTGACTGAAAAGTAAATTTAGAGCCAAACATTTTTAATTTTCGTAGTTTTCTTCTTGCTTCTTTCTTCGTGTTTTGAGTTCTCTACTCATCGTTGAGGAGAGGATACAATTTTTCTCTGGTAAGATCACGATAGTGTTGATCTCTTTCCTTGTCTTTAGGCGACAAGTCTTTCCAAGAACTAACGCCTTGCAGGCCTTTCTGCTGTGTGAAGAAGACTCGGTAGCCGAGATTCGGATGTTTTGTGTCTGTAATGCTGTAGGTATGGCATGCGTATGTTCTTCCGTCTTCTTCAATGGTGACATAACCGCCTTCTTTTTTGAAGATTTTTCGTAGGTCTGAGTGATTCACTTCTTCGATCTTTATGTTTCCCGGCTCAACCATTTCCTTGATGATACTTTTTATATAGTACCCTGGTCCTTGTAGGGGAATAAAATGGATATGCGCGTGTGACACGGTCTGACCCCATATGCCATACTCGATTTGGAATGGTGAACCAAAGGTTTGGTGCAATGCGTTGAGCATTTTCCTTTTTATTTGCAGGAATTCTTCTTGCAGCTTTTTTGGAAGCACCCCAAAACATGGAAGATGATCTCGTGTAATCAGCATGATGTGGCCGGGTGCAATAAGTCCGATCCCAATTCTTACTAAGAAGTTTTTTGATTCATATATTCGGTATTCGTCTCTTTCTTTGCCGCAGAAAATACAGTTTTTCATTGGATGCGGGCCCAGTGGGATTTGAACCCACGACCCTCTGGTTTCTCACTCGGTGTTAAGAGCTTCATCCTTTTTGTCAGATGCTCCACCAAGCTGAGCTATGAGCCCTCCTCAAGAAAGCGACGTTATCAGCTTTAAAAACGTTTCCGACGCAAGCTTTTTAAAGTACTTTTTGCGTACAGAGAGCTTATGGCCATTGTTCAATCGCGCTCCAGGCGGAAGTTCACTGGCGGACGCTATATTTCATGGAGAAAGAAGAAGCTGCATGAGCTCGGCCGGTCAGTGACGCTGACAAGATTGGGCGTGGATCATGCGACGATCTTGCGCGTGCGGGGAGCGAATACGAAGGTTCGCCTCTTGCGCGCTGAAACTGCGAACGTCTTTGATCCTGCTTCCAAGAAATATCTTAAGCTGAAGATTGAGACTATTGTTGACAATCCTGCAAATCGCCACTTCATCAGGAGAAGCATTATCACGAAGGGCGCTGTCTTGAAGACAGAGAAGGGAAATGCGCGAGTGACGTCACGACCTGCGCAAGATGGTGTTATCAATGCAGTTCTCATTGCTAAATAAAGAAGGTGTTACATGAAGCGAAGCTCACGCCGGTGGAAGAAGAAGCGCCAGATGCGCTGGAAGTGGCAACGGAAGCGCATGCGAAAAGAGAAGCGAAAGCGCAAAGCGCAAGCGACGTAATCATTATTTTTTCTTCAATTCGTAAAAAACAAATTGTCTTAATTCTTCTTCACTATACTGATTTGTCTCGCGGTAAACTTGAAGGTACATTTCAGTATTCCTTGTTCTTTGTATCTCTCTTCTTTCTTCAGCATGTTCAAGATGTTCAACTATGTTTGTGATGGTCAGCTCAGGATTTTTGTTGCAGCTTGGGTCTTTGAGGAGAATACAGTGTATATCACGTGCATTCGTTCGAGAAACCCTGCGAAGCCGCCCATTGGTAGCAACGTCAATATAATCAAAAAGTGCTACTTTTTCAGGGAGCCCCATGATCTAGAAAAAATGTAGAAAATATATAAGTCTATGTCACCAAAAGGAAAGATAACAAAAAGAATACAAAGTTATTTGCCAACAACCTTGGAAGCGTCTTGCATGCTCTTCCAGCTGTGATCGAACATGCCCTCCATTGCAGACGCAAAATACGGGGTGTTGACCCAGATGCCGACGTCATAGGTTGGATGAATTTCCTCGTCGTTGAGCACCATAAAGAGAAGCTCCTTGCCATCAACAATGCAGAAACGGGCATTGAGGTCATGCGCGTGCTTCACGTCAGCATACTCCATGATATTTTTTAGCTCTGGCGTCATCTCCTTGCTCATAGGAGCGGCGACGCGGATCTTGACGCCCTTTCTCTTGAGACGCTCGAGTTCTGGCTTGAGCACTTCAAGCTTTCGCACGACGCCCTTGTTCGTGGTCACGATCGTTATTGATTTCTGCGCACCCTTGATCATGGTTTCCAGGTGCATGTAAATATTCTGGCGACCACGGATTGCGCCTGAGAGATCAGACGGTTCAATGAACTCAATGCCTTGCTTGTGCAACGAGTTTAGCTCCTCAAGAACGTCGGTGCCTCGCAGATCATCGAGACGATTGACCCGCTCGTTTGCATGCCTGACCGTGAACTTCTTGACACGCTCAACAACTTCCTTTGGGTCGACGGCAATATACTTTATCGGCTTGCCAAGCTTCATCATGACAAACCCTTTTTTTTCAAGGCTTTCGAGAACGTCGTAACTGCGGGATCGGGGAACGTTGCCGATGTCGCTTAGTTCACCAGCAGTAGAAACACCACGGGACAGCAATGCGGTCCACACACGGACTTCATACAGATTGAGACTGAATAAATTACGCAACTTGTTTAAAAAATCCTCTTTAACTATCATTAACAACCCTCCCTAGGCTCACCTACTTTTTTTGTGGTTCAGCAAAACCACGTTTTTGTACTATGTTGTAATGGTATCAACAACTTCTATATAAAGCTTGTTATAGGTGTTCTCTTGTTGTTTCTCAATATGCCTATTCAAAAATATCTTTTGTGAAACTTGTTTTAGCTATATTTTGCGCTTTTGCATGCTGAAAATGCGCTTGATGTCATCGAGCGTGTTTGCATCTTTGACTTCTTTTTCGTCGGTACGGAGACGGCTGAAGCGAGGAAATCGAAGGGCGAAGCCTGAACTATATGTTGGGCTTTTCTGAATCTCTTCGTACATGACCTCAACAACGATCTTTGGCTTGATTTTGACGCTGCGGCCGTGCTGGGAGATAATGAGCGGCTTGAGTAGTTTTGTTAGCTCGGCATATGTACTACCTGATGCTTGTTCCTTTTCCTTGACGCCTGTGCTCACCATGCCACATTCAAGGAGTTTTGCGCTGTCGCGACACGCGAGGACGTACGAACTTAGCATGCCTGCTCTTTTTCCTGTTCCGTGTTCTGCGCCGACGATGACTAAGTCGAGTGGCTCGAGGACTTGCTTCAACTTTAACCAGCCACCGACGTAGCGGCCTGGTTTGTAGATTGACTCGAGATTCTTGAGCATGATTCCCTCATTGCCCCGGGCGAGCGATGCCTTGAAGAATTTCTTTGTTTCGGATGTTGAAGAAGTGACTAACTTTTCTGTTGTGCGAATTATGCCAAGCTCTTGCTTGATGACTGACTCAAGGATCCTGCGCCGTTCCCTCAGCGGCTCGGTCATCAGTGATCTGTTGTTGTGATAAACGACGTCGAAGACGTTGACTTCGACCGGGAACTTTTGCGCCATCTCCTTGATGTTGTACTTGCGGCGGATGCGCTGGGAGATCATCTGGAACGGGAGATACTTTTTTGTTTTTTTGCTGTAGCCGACTGCTTCTGCATCAAGAATGAATGCATTGCCTTTGACATGGGATTTGATTACATTGATGACATCGGGAAATTGGTCGGTGACGTTCTCAAGTCGTCTGGTGAAGAGCTTGACTTCGTTATTCTCCTTGTGGATTTGGATGCGGAAGCCGTCGAGCTTGAATTCGCATTGAACGGGTTTGCCAAGGTCTTCAAAAGCTTGCTCAACACTTTCCGCAATGAGGGAGAGCATGACATTGATTGGCTTGCCAGGCTTGAGGCTGAGGGTGCGGAGCTTGTTGTTTTTTGCGAGCTTTGCAACCTCGCCATAATCGACGGTGAGCGCGAAAGCATTCTCTACATCTTTCACATCTTTGTCGAAGGCTTGCGCGATTGCGTCGCGAATGACGCCAAGGGCGACACCAATACGGAGATCTTCGAGGACTGTGCGAACTATGAATCTAGCTTCGAGTGGGGAAGCTGCTGCGAGGAGTTCTGCGATGAGACTGACCTTGCGCTCAACAGTGCCCTCGCCGGTCATTTCCGCGAGCTTGCGAATATTAGCGGAGACTTTGCTGACGGTCAGCTTTGATGAGACGAGGGTTGTTTGCTTCTTTTTTGCGATGAGCTCTTCTGCGACAAGACCAAGGTCCCCGGTTTTGCTCCAGCGATGCTCGATTGCTGCAGCTTCTGTGCCGATGACTTGCGCGAGCGCCTTGAGCATGAGCTTAGAGCTGAATCCTATTTTATGTTCATCCCATTCGGGAAAGACGCGGCCTTCGAGAAGCTGGATAACAATTGGAAGATCTTGCTCGGGAATCGTTGCCAAGAAACGCGCGACGATTTCTGTTTTTTCCAGGCGTTTTGATGTCTGCTCGAGCTTTTTGTAGACGCTGACAAGCTCTTGGTATTCCATAGGAATCTTTAAATAACACGCGCATATAAAGTTTGTCATGGACCTAGACTCATGCATTCGAGACAGAAGGAGCTGCCGCTCGTACACAACGAAGCGCGTTTCCATTGATGTAATTGGCGAACTGCTTGAGGCTGCGACGTATGCGCCTTCTGCTGGGAATCGCCAGAACTGGATGTTTGTGGTTGTGATGGACGAGGACAAAAAGTATGCGCTGGCGATGGCTTCTGCGAAGCAGCTGTGGATGACTGAGGCATCCGCGTTCATTGTGGTTTGTGACAGGAAGAAAGAGGTTGTTGAACTTTATCCTGACAAGGGTGAGTTGTATGCAGTGCAGAACTGCTCGCTTGCGATTGAGAACTTGCTGCTGAAGGGACATGACCTTGGGTTGGGAACGTGCTGGATTGGCGCGTTTGATGTTGCTGCTGTTCGGACAGCTTTGAGCATTCCTGATGATGTTGAACCTGAAGCTATCATTACCCTCGGGTATCCTGAGAAGTTTGAGAGGGAAGCGGAGCGACACCCGGTTGATGTGGTGACGTTCTTTGATGAATATGGGAACAAGAAATTGGATGAATCGATCTTTCCTTTGGCAAAGCACATGAAGAAGATTGAAGATGCTTTGCAGAAGGGAAAAGAGAAGAGCGGCGGGTTCCTGAGAAAACTAAAGAAAAAATAAAATGGAATTCTTGCCTTTACTAACTATTTGCAGAGATACCGAGTTTGTAGAAAGATTTAAATAGTTTAACAGTTAAACAGTTCAACATGAGAGTTGGAGGTAGAAGAAAATGAATACCGATC
>CAYJXL010000004.1:0-31090 GCA_964374125.1 Candidatus Woesearchaeota archaeon
CTACTTGCTTTTTTCTCTTAACTCTTAAGTAAAGAATTCACCTTCGGAGATACTGGAGCTCTCGCGGTGATGGGGAAAAATGTGCTCCCGCCGGGATTCGAACCCGGGTTTTTGGATCGAAAATCCAAAGTCTTGTCAAATACTTTTCCGTATCTCTTGACCGGACTAGACGACAGGAGCGTACAAATGAGCATTTTAGAATTCTTATAAAGGTTGTGGAAAATGTGGGCCTGCCCGGATTTGAACCGAGGACCACCAGCTCACTTCGAGCTGCTCTAAGCTCAGCTGTCATATAAGACTTACACACCTTGTTGGTGCTCTAACCAGACTGAGCTACAGGCCCTATGAAGAAAATCTCTCTATTGTTTTTAAAGGTTCTTATGGCGGCGAATTATTGCATTCCGAAAAAGCTGAGTAACGCTTGGAGCATGCGGGACCATAACGAAGGTTTTTGCTGTTGAGACACTTCCCGTTCAAATATCTTGTAGGAAGGTTCGAGCGACGCTGGTTCTTCGACTGCGGGTTGCTGTTGAGGCACTTCTGGTTCTTCTGTCTCGGAAATGTCGATCAGTTCAATTTCTGGAGCTGTGGTTGTTTCGTAGAAGACGACGGACACATCTGCGGTTGCTTGTGAACCACTCGGGTACTTGATTGTCAATGTATCTGCGCCATTATGCTGCTGCAAGAACTCGACACCGTAATTACTCAGGGCGCGCGTACGCCCATTTTCTGTCTCGATCGAAAGACCAGCTTGCGAAGGAATATTGACGTCAACGCCCGAGCCCGTGTTCTGGATCGTCATCGAGATGACTTCGTCAGCGGCTGCTTCATCGAATTGCTTTGCCTCTGTTTTCAGCGTGATGGCAAAGCTTGCGCCAGGCGATGATGTTGACCCGAGATCAATGATGCCTCCGCCGTAGACAACGATGTTTGCTTCCTTCCCATTGAGCGCGCCGTCATCTGTCAAGTCAACCGCGAGCTTGTAATCTGGCGCTGGACCAACGTGGATGCGATAGCTGTTGCCACTGACGACGAGGTCGCCTTGGGCATTCGTGCCTTCGGCGCCAGAGTAGGTCATCTGCTTGCCGCCTGTGGAGAGATCGTCGAAGTGGAGCTGCTTCCCTGTGGCATCGATGCTCGAGTAGCGAAGAACATTCGTGGTGCCGCCGCGATCATTTCTGTTTGACAGGATAATCCAGTCGCCTTGCTTGACCTTAAAGTCAGCGGAACTTGATGATTCTATGAAGTGCAACACATCATCCTCGTCGCCTAGCTTCAATGAGCCTCCGACGTTTTGCACGAACTGCATATTGTACGTATCTCCCTTGTTGTTCACGAAGACAAGGCGATATTCGTCATCACCGCTTGGATTCAGGCGGATAATGGATTCCGGGCCTTTTGACTTGCGACCAAGCCCCTTGTACACGATGTCCCAATCGCCGATGATTCCCAACTCGTTGTCGAGGTACTCGCGCAGGGAGTGGCCTGCTGGAACGTAAATATCTCCGCCGCGCGCTGCATCAGCCTTGAGGCGATACTTGATGCTTGAGATCTTGTAACTGCTGCCGATGCTTTGGCCCTTGATCTTTACTGTCGCCGGACTTATGCTGCGGCCGTTGATCTTGACCCCTTGGGAAAAGGCGTTGTCTGCTGCATTATCGCTCAAGATGACATATTCTGCCCCTAAAGAGAACCGAGCGAGATCGGGGCCATCGCCAGCTTCGTTCCGGAATGTTTCTGACAACCCGAAGAGAAGATCGTCCACCAGCACCGTGTCGCCTTTCCTCATCGTGTCGAATTCGCGATCGTTGATCTTGAAGCGCGCGCGCAACTGCTGGTCATCGAATGCCAGGAGCTCTATGCGGTAGGCTTTGCCATTCACCGTGTACGTCTTGCTTTCACCTTCCTCTATGGTCTCTGTCAAACTGCCGGAGAGAAGGCGCAGCTCAACGGTGTCGCCAGATTTCGTCGCTGCAATGACTGTGTATTTCCGTCCAAAAATCTCCAGGTTCTTGCCTTCCAAGTCCTCGAGATGATTGTTGCTCACTTCAGACACAAACCCCTGCTCGAACTGCACTTCGTACTCAAAGATGTCTGTATTGGCCTTGAAATAGAGGTAATCGCCGACCTCATCATTCTCATTCTCAGCATAGACAACTTTCCCCGAGGTGAGGCTGTCAGCCTTGAACCTGAGAAACTGCGAGTACCGCGTGGCGCCTTCTGAGGTGCTGATGAAGCTGTCTGCGAGCGCATCAAGATCGCGCGACGTCAGGACTTCAACAACGTCGCCGATGTTCTCGTTGATTTCCAGCTTGTTGACTTTCGTGCTGAGGGAGACTGATTCCCTGACAGGCTGTGCCGGGCCTTGCGACGGGCGCACGCAAGCGCCATCCTTGCACCCCCCAGGACAGGTGACTATCGAGAAGCGAAGACGACCCCGGGAAGTGCAGTAAAATTCCTGCATCTTTTGCTCGGTGACGCAAGCGTCTTCTACAATGTTTTCGCCTGCATGGATGATGCCTTTTGCATACACGTCCACCTTGTCAGTGTCGATGCATTCCTGGACGACGAGGCCGCTGTACCTGAGGTTTTGCGCGAAAAAGCTGACTAGAAGAATGAGCAGCGCGAGGAGGACAACGAGGTTGTTTTTCACCTTCTTTTCCCCAGAAGGAGAGCATGTGAATATTTAAAGGTTTGGACGATAAAAAAATAAGAAAAAAGAAAAACAAAACCACTTATCGACGACGTCGTTCTGTTGAAGCTTTGCGTTTTCGTGCCATAGTTGAAACCTCCGTTGTTGATTGTGAAGAACCAGGCTTACACCCCTCTTCTCTTTTTTATGAGTGCAGCTTCTATTTAAGCTTTTGTTTGCTTTGCCACATATATTCTTGTTGCGATGAGCATGAAGAACGAGAGCATGCTTGTTGCTGCAAGTATCCTGATGAACACCTTCTGAAAAAATGCTTCCGGGAACAAGACAATGAGCGTGTCCTTCGGGGCAAGCAGCCATAAGTTGTTTTTAAAAGCGAGCGTGTGGAACAGGAAAAATAACCTCTCAAACCTGACGCTTGCCGCCACGATGACGAAAAGGATGAGTACTAACGAGAGGAGCGAGCCGCGGAAAAGCGCAGCTGCCATGAGGCGCTTCTTTCTGGCCAGAAGCAAGGACACAAGCAACAGAAGAAGCGCCACCACCCAGATCATGCGAACTTTGGCGAGAAGAGACTTGACGTCCTGCATGTGCATTCGTTCACGCTCATTAAAATGCGCAGGAGCAAGGGCATCACGGCTTCCTTTCAGGTACCCAATGACTTCGGAAAGAAGCTCGTTTCTTGCTTCTTCGTCCATGCTGGAGACTTCCTTCAAAATCTCGCTGTGGACGCCAGTGTTGAAGACGTAATATTGAAAGACACTCAATACGATAGCTATGGGAAGAAGGATGACTACAAGAAGTGAACAAACCCTTTTCATGCCTCAACAATCAGCGTGCCTTTCATGTCCTTATGGCCGACACCGCAGACAACAGAGCAGCGGAATTCAAATGTTCCGACCTTATCGGCAGTGAACTCAATAGTCTTTGTCTGTCCCTTTGCAACCGGGCCAGAGCTCACGTCCAACTCACGAATCATGAATCCATGCGAGACATCCTTTGATGTTAACGTCAAGCGCACCTTGTCGCCCTTCTTGACTGCGATGGTGCTTGGGCTGAAGGAGAACTGCTTCATTTCGACTGTGAACTCCTTCACTGGAGGGGTTACTTCAGGACCTTGTGGATGCAGTGCTGGTGGCTGCGGTTCTGGCGTGTACGAACTTGGTGGCTGTTGCTGCGCTGGATGCTGTGCAGGTTGTGGCGCTTGCGCGCATGCAGTGACGAACATGAACAGCGCTGCTAGCATCAATGCGCACTTCATGTCTTCACCTCTTGGAGCAGCTTGTCTATGACTGCTCTGAATTCTGTCTCCTCTGCCGCCAGATTGTTCTGCGCTTCGTATGCATTTCCCACGCGAACGTACTTGCAGCCGAAAACAAAGGTTGGAACAGACTCATCAGAATTTGCCTGCTTGAATAGCTTACGCTCGGATTCTGGAACTGCGCTCTCCTTTGACTTTGTCATGAGATTGTCGTTTGTGTCCACTTCCCAGAGATGCGCGATGATCTCGCCGCGGTCGACATATTCCTGCGCGACATTCATATAGGTCTCCTTGATCCAGCGGCAGTGCGGGCACCATGAAGTGGCAAAAAGACGAATGACTGGCTTGCCGTCTTCAGTGCAGATTTCATTGCCCGTAGCCTGAAACGTCGTGCCTGCAGCCTTCTTCGTGGTGTCAATCGTAATGCTGCCGGTAATTGGGCTTTTACAGCCAGCGAGTACGACGAGTAGGATAAGGAGTATGGCGGCTATAAGCATTATTTTCATTAGAAACGTGTTGAGAAGATAAGTATATAAACTTAACCTGTCTCTGAAAACAAAGTTTAAAAAGAGGGAATGCGCACGGTATATGGAACCTACTGTTGAAGAGGTGGAAGATTTGAAGAAAAAAGAGAAGTTTACTGCTGAAAAACTTCTGTTTGTATTCACTGTTGTTGTGCTTGTTGTCGGGTTTGTGCTGGTGTATTACGGCATCAAGATAGGATCTGTAGAGAAAGAAAGCAAGGAGATGCTTATGCTGACGAGCGATATTAAGACGTCGCTCCTTGAGGTGCAGAGAAACCTTGACGAAATCAACAAGATCGTCAAAAAGGACGAGGGTGATGGACTTGCACCGTAATGCTGTCTGGATCGTTCTTCTTTTGCTCGTGGTCGCGCCAGCAGCGCATGCGGAAAACAGGTTTGTGGGTTTTTACAAAACACTTTTTCAGCAGCTCTTTGGTTTTACCGGGCTAGCGAGTGGTGGTATTCAATCGCCTTGTCCTGACGCGGATAGAGATAGCTATCAGCGATTATTAGTAAGTGGTTGCACTTTTACTACCACTGGCGATCCTGACTGCAATGATGATAATCCAAATGTCAATCCTGGTGCGAATGAATTATGCAATGGCATTGATGATGACTGTGATGGGCAGGTTGATGAGGGTTGCCTCTCGTGCCCGTCGTCGAATAGAGACAATGATAGAGATGGTTATCCGCAGTCGAGGAGCAACCAACCAGGATGTAATTCCAATCCTGACGATTGCAATGATAACAATCTAAATATCTATCCTGGTGCGACAGAAGTTTGCAACAATGTTGATGATGACTGTGATGGGCAGGTTGATGAGGGAAATGTCTGTGGGTCACCATCACCACCTTCATGGCCTCCCTGCACTGATGCAGACAGCGACGAATACACAGGGTTGACAACCTCCCAACGACTGACGTGCCAGAACGCACATCCAGAAAGAGACTGCAACGACAACAACAGGAATATTCATCCAGGTGCGACAGAAATTTGCAACAACGGTGTTGATGAGAATTGTGATAGTCGGGATGGAACAGACCGCGATGGCGACGGATTCACGGCAGACTGCGGCGGTAGGGACTGCAACGATGCTAATCCCAGTATTAACCCCATAGCCCGCGAGATTGCCGGCAACGGTATTGATGAGAATTGTGATGGGCAAGATGGCCAGCGCGTGATACCAAGAACGAATGTTGACCAAGACGGCGATGGTGTTCTCATGTCTGCAGGGGACTGTAACGACAATAATCCCAACGTTAAGCCTGGCGCTTTAGAGATTTGCACAAACAACATCGACGACGACTGTGACGGTAAAACTGACAAAGGCGTTTCGCTGGATGGTGGCGCGGTCATTGTCGAAGGTGATCTCGACTGCGGGAAATGTCGTGACGGTAAATGTGATCAGCTGGAAGACCGAACTTGTCCTGAGGATTGCGCTAGCGCATCCTTGCCAGAAGAGCCGCAGCCGACTGCTCCGGTCGCAGAGAGTGTCATTAGTGATGAGGAAGCGAGTGCCATCATCGAGAAACTCCAAGCAGCAAAAAATAATCTTGAGAAGATTAGCGCAAGTCTGGAGGAATATGCAAAACAAACACGTGATCTTCGCGCATCGGACACTAAAGTCCTCATCGATGGTTTGCTTGCGACTGTTAGTGAGCTTAAAGGAGAAATTGAGAACGGCAACCGCAATCTTGACGATATCACCCAAAAGACTACAGATATTAACGAGCTCTTTAAACAGATTTCTTCCTTGCTATCACAAGTAGCATGATGCCTGCGATTGCAACAATGAGGCTCAATAATTGGCCCATGGTCAGTATCCCCACATAGACTTCTGGTTCCCTGAAAAACTCAATGAAGAACCTCAATATTCCGTAGAGAATTATGAATGAAGCAAAGACCATACCGTCTTTGAGCTTTTTCTTCCTTAGCACCAGCAGCATCATAAATATAACTGCATTCTTCGCTGCTTCATATAATTGCGATGGGTGACGAAATCCATCTGCATCCCTGAATTTGACTGCCCACGGCGCTTGCGTCACTCTACCGTACAATTCACCATTAATGAAGTTTGCAATTCGCCCGAAGAACAATGCAAGCGCAAGCGGGATAGATATCAGGTCAGCGACCTTCAGGAAACTCAGCTTTTTCCTCCTGCAGAACAACAATCCTGCGACGATGCCGCCAACAAGGCCGCCGTGGAACGACAGGCCACCATGCCATAGCTTGATCATTTCGAGAGGCTGCTGCAGGTAAAAATCGAGGTTGTACAAGAGGATGTAAAATATCCTGGCGCCAATGACAATACCGATGACGAGATACAGCATGAGGTTATCAAGATCCTGTTCAGCTAGCTTGACGTCCTTTCCGTGCTTCTTCAGGAAAATGTATGCAAGAACAAACCCCAAGGCGTAGATGATGCCATAATAACGTATCTCCAGCGGGCCAAGATAAATCAGGACTGGGTCGATATTGTTATAGAACATACCATGACGCAGGTGACAGGGATTAAAAGGTTATGCCTGAACTATTATAGGAACGGCATTCGAAATTGACCAGATGCCTGATGGCGCACCTGGACTAATGGTGACAAATGCTGCATAGACCCGAAGGCCGACAAGGTCAGGAACATTCGGAATCGACCAGGTTGCTTGAGTGATGCCATTTTGCGGCAGCGTTCCTATGGAATTTGCGAGACCGATGGCAAGCGGTGACTGAATTGAGAGAAGCAATATCAGATCAATTCCAAGTGGGATAATACGACCATCACCGAGAGGAATGCCTGTGTTTGAAAGCGACATTGCAAGGACGTAGGTGTTTCCTGGATTTGTCTGTTCTGCAATATCGAACGTCAGCGTCGAACCTATGCGAGGAGCGCCTGATGTCGATAGTGTTGCGCCAAGCAACAATGGCAGATTACTCGCGAGCGAGTATGTTTGCGGCCCGTATGGAATTGCAGTTCCCCTTACAGTGACTTTCCAGTATCCACCCAATGCATTATTCCACTCAGCCTGCTCAATATTGTTCGTGTGATCTTCTCCACGCGCAGCGTTGTTTGATGGATTTCGTGGATCGAGAATATATGGCAGCAGTATCGAGCCTGCTGGCGATGTTAGTTTGAGATCGACATCGTTGATCAGGTTTCGATTCGTGTTTAACGTTCCTTCTTTATCATCCCATGCCAACGTCAGCTTCATAGTGCTGCCATCCGGAATATTGATGAAATATGTCTGTTCCCCACTTTGTGCGATTTGGTTTTCTCTTGCGTACTTCGTTGTTTGGTCAGAACGTGCAATCAGCTCAGCGCTTGCCGTCACATTGATCTGCCCGAAACCAACCTCGTAATCCGGGCCTGGGTTTCGTAAATCTTGAGCACCCTGGGCAAAAAGAGCCTTTATCGTTGAGGGCAGAGGTTCTTGGTTGCCATACTTATTCTTCCACAGTTGTACCAACAATGCCGCGCTCCCTGCAACATGCGGTGTTGAGAAAGATGTTCCAGAAAGTAATTCTTGATAGCCGTTATTGAAACTCGTTGTATTGATGTCTCCTCCAGGTGCCACAACCTCTGGTTTGATTCTGCCATCATCAATAGGTCCTCTGCTGCTATATGGCTCAAGTATATTTTGAACGTCCCATGTAGCTCCAACACTTATCACATTTTTCGCGACAGCGGGAGTCGCAATAGTTCCATAGTTCATAAACAATGGGCCTGGGGGCAATGGATTCGTGCCACACCCCCCAAGATTCGCATTGCCTGCTGCAAAGTTTACCTGGATTCTTCTGCCGAGGTCACCTCGGACGATGCGATCAAACAAAAAGGCCTTCGCTTCATAGTCACCCATCAGAGCACAATTTGGAGGACCAATGCTTACGCCCCATGAATTGCTCGCGACGCTCACCTGAAAGTTTTGGATTGCATTTCTATAATGTGGTTCTAATTGCGCAGTCTGATTCCATGCCTGGAGACCTGCAGACCAACAGTGATCCACCATTGTCGCCAGAGTTGCCATACCACGAAGATTGCCAGGGGGCGTGCTCAATGACCCGGTGCCACCAATGATTCCTGCGATTCCAGTGGTGTGCGGACTGATGCCGCAGAAATTTGCAACCTGAACCCGGCCATTGTAATCTGGATGTGGCGCGGCATTGCCTCCATCATACACGAGCACTTTCACGCCAGAACCTGTCAAGCTCAATGGCGGTGCCTGCACTTCGTTGACAGAGATTCTCTGTCGAGAGAGGTCGAGCATTTCCTTGAATGGACCGTAGATGATTTCTGTGTATTGCACAGCATCAAGCGCAAGAAGATCATCCAGCCGTTCTTTTGGAACCGCGACAACCAACCCATACGCGAGAGGCATCTCAGCATACACGTGGAAATCATGCGTTTCCATTGCTCTCTTTGCATCGCCAAGATCGACGTCGGGAAAGAACTGAACGAAGCGAATGACCTGCTCTTTGTCGTACGCGTACTTTGGAACGGGCTCGCGCTTTGCCTTGTATGCGGGCTCAATTTCAGCAACCCAACGAACGCTGTCAATTGCAGGGAGGCTTCTGAAACCTTCTTTGGTAACGTGCGCGAACCATGCATAATTCGGGAGGTACGCGAGCAATTGTATGCCTGCTGCCTCGAGAGCGGCCTTCTCGTCATCAGTCGGAATGTCGTACAGCTGCAGCATCACGTGCTTCTCTTGTATACCATCGAGGTAGAACCCTTCTGGGGGAAGAAGATCGCCTGACTTGAGGTAGATCGTGTAATCGCGATCGTTTGCGAGAACCTGCGCTAGCAGCGCGAGACAGACGACGAACGCGATTATAATGGTTTTCATTGTTCTCTTAATGATATAAAAGCTTATATACTTTATGCTGCTGTTCCGATCGCGGGGGTCGCTATGGAGCTCAAATCAATTTACATGAGGGTATTTTTGCTGGTATTCCTCGTCACTGCAATTGCCAGCATCTTTATTATTGGGGTCTCTATCGGGCGAGGCAGCATCGGAAAAGAGAAGCCAAACCTTGTTTCCTTGGAATCTGTTGAGGAGAAGCATATTGTCAACAAGATCGTTGCGGTGGACAGCTTCGGGAAGGGCGCGTCTGCTGACCTGATCACGGAAATACGACCGGGAACAGGACTTGTGCTGGTGAACATCAATGACGTGCTTGCTGATTTTAACACGCAGTATAGCGCGCGCGTTGCTGCGCTCGTTGCGAAGAACTACACCCAGGTCGACCTCAGCAATGTTGACATCATCTTCAACATCAAGACGAACGCGAACGTGATTGGGGGGCAAAGCGCTGGATCAACAATGACCATAGCGGTTATTGCGGGCCTTTTGAACAAGACGCTGCAGCCTGGCGTCATCATGACTGGATCAATTCGAGAAGATGGCCGCATAGGCGACGCGGGGGCAATCAAGGAAAAGGCGAGAGCGGCAAAAGAGGCAAACGCAACATTGTTCCTGGTGCCTGTTGGTTCAGGATCAGAGATCAAGGCGTACAAAAGGGAGAAGAAATGCGGGAGCTACAATGATTACGAATACTGCGAGATTTCCTATGTTGAGGACAAGCGGAATATCGGGGACAACCTAGAGATCAAGGTTGTCGAGATTTCAACCATTGAGGAGGCTGTTGAGTATTTCTTTGCTGATGAGAAGAAGACATAGGAAGATTCTGGAAAAGGTATTGGCCGGACTGTTTGTCATCTTGGTCTTGGCTATTGGGTACTATGGGTTCGACACTGTACGCGGCACAGGAAAAACTGTACAGCACACAGCGCAGAAAGAGGCGTATGTCGCATCAGAGACAACAACAGAGGTGATTGACGGAGACCCGTTGACGTTGCGGGGTTATGTTCGGATGGATGTTGACATTGAGCCGGGAAAGATGGTGCTGATGCGAAACTGCACAGGCATTGCGATGACCACGACCGTGCAGAAGACATTTTCCATCGAGCGCGGGATCGAGGGCAAGCTTGACGTGCGGCCCAATGAGCATGACCTGATTGCGGATGTTTTGGAGGCGTACAACATTCAGCCGCTGCAGGTGCGGATCAGTTCCTTTGCGAGCGACGTGTACTACGCGAGCTTGCTGCTCAAGCGGAACAACCAGATTGTCAGCTTGGATGCAAAGCCGTCGGATGCATTGGCGGTAGCGTCTCGATTTAAGACGCCTGTGTACATGAAGAAGGAGCTTTTCGAGAAATACGGAAGCAATGTATGCGAGAAATAGTTTAGAGCAATAGATATTACTCTTCAACCCCAGAGGCATTGTTTATAAAAAGGAATTCTTAGGCATAAAACAATGATAGAGCACATAAAAGAACCACGGAAGCCTGAAGAAATCACGAAGGTGCTTCACCCGTACGTGAAAGAGTGGTTCTTTTCAAAGTTCAATGACTTTTCCTTGCCGCAGCTTTATGGGATCATGGAAGTGCACAACAAGAATAATATCCTGATTTCTGCCCCAACTGGAGGCACCAAGACGCTGACGTGCTTTATGGCCATTCTCAACGAACTTGTGATCTTGGCAGACAATAACCTGCTTGAAAACCGCGTTTATGCGGTGTACTGTTCTCCCCTCAAAGCACTGAACAACGATCTCTTTCGCAACCTGACGGAACCTCTCAACGAGATCGAGAAGATTGCAAGCAGGACTGGCAAGGAATTCCATATTCGCGTTGCGGTACGAACTGGCGATACGACCGCGAGCGAGCGGCAGAAGATGCTTAAGAAGCCGCCGCATATCCTTGTCACGACGCCTGAGACGCTTTCCATTGTTCTAACGTCACCTAAATTCAAGGAATTATTGAATGACGTCCAATACGGCATTGTAGACGAGGTGCATGCGCTCGCAGAGAATAAACGGGGCGTTCACTTATCCTTGTCGTTAGAAAGATTGCAGGATATTTCACCGAAGCTTGTTCGGATAGGATTAAGCGCGACGTGCGAGCCTATCGAAATGATTGCACAGTACTTAGTTGGGACGAAACGCAATTGCAAGATAGCGAGTGTTCAATTCTTGAAGAAGTTTGACCTGCAAGTGATGAGCCCTGTTCCTGACCTAGTAAACACGACATTTGATCGGCTGCATAATTCACTTTACGATCTACTTGACAAGCTGATTCAGGAGCACAAGACGACGCTCATCTTTACGAACACGAGATCTGGGACTGAAAGGATTGTGCACCACTTGAAAATGAGGTTTCCGAAGAAGTATATGGAGAACATCGGGGCGCATCATGGCAGCTTAAGCAAGGCGCACCGGCTGGACATTGAACAACGGCTCAAAAATGGCGAGCTTCGTGCAATAATTTCGAGTACCTCGCTTGAGTTAGGGATTGACATCGGGTACATTGACCTGGTTGTCTGCATTGGCAGCCCAAAATCGATTGCGCGACTTCTACAAAGAACCGGGAGAGCAGGTCACCAGCTGCATGAAACGGTCAAGGGAAGGGTCATTGTCATGGATCGCGATGACTTGGTGGAATGCTCAGTCATGCTGAAGTTAGCAACTGAAAAAAAGATTGACAAGATCCACATTCCTGAAAACTGCCTCGACGTGCTAGCGCAGCAGATTTACGGAATGGCGATCCAGCGGCGATGGAACATCAACGAGCTCTACGCCTGCGTTACTGCAAGCTACTGCTATCGGGGCTTAAGCTGGAAAGACTTTATGGACGTGATGAGCTACTTGTCCGGCGAGTTTGTTTCTTTAGAGGACAGGAACATTTATGCAAAAGTGTGGTATGACAAGGAGACGGGAGAAGTTGGCAAGCGGGGCAAGCTGAGCCGGGTTATTTACATGACGAACACTGGCACGATTCCTGATGAAACTTCTGTTATTGTCAAGGCGAAAGACCGCCCTATCGGCTCCATTGATGAAGGTTTCCTTGAGCGGTTGAAGAGGAATGATGTCTTTGTTTTAGGCGGCGAGACATATCAGTTTCTCTTTTCCCGAGGGATGGTTGCACAAGTGGTGCCTGCGCATGAGCGGAAGCCAACGGTTCCTTCATGGTTCTCGGAAATGCTTCCGTTGAGCTTCGATGTTGCCAATGAAATCCAGCACTTTCGAAGATACGTGCTTGAGCTGATCGTGAACAAGAAATCGCAAGCAGAGATCATTCAGTTTATCCATGAGTATACCCATGCGGATGAAAATGCGGCTCAGGCGATCTATAACTACATTTTAGAACAATATCGCTACATCGGCGTTCCCCATGACAAGAAGATCTTGATTGAGAACTATGAAGACGAGAAAGGGAAGAAGTACGCTATTTTCCATACACTCTATGGACGACGCGTGAACGACGTTTTAAGCCGAGCAGTTGCTTATGTGATCAGCAAGCTCCAGCATCGCGACGTTGAAATCGGGATCAGCGATAACGGATTTTATATTGCGTCGCAGAAGAGCATGCAAGCATTGCGAGCGTTTGAATACTTGAAGCCCCATGAGTTACGGGAATTGATGCGTCTTGCGATTGACAAGACTGAAGTTTTGAAACGACGGTTTCGGCATTGTGCTGGGCGGGCTTTAATGATTCTGCGCGAGTACAAAGGAAGACGGAAGCACGTGGGAAGGCAGCAAGTGAGCTCGATGATCCTGTTGAAGGCTGTAAAGGAGATCAACCAGGACTTCAGCATTCTGAAAGAAGCACGAAGAGAAGTGCTTGAAGATCTGATGGATGTAACGAATGCTGAAAAAGTATTGGAAGATGTTGCTGCACGGAAGATTGAGCTGAAGCAGGTGACGGTGACGATACCCAGCCCATTTGCCTTCTTGCTGGCAACGCAGGGCTATACTGATATTTTAAAGATGGAAGAGAAGATCGAGTTCATCCAACGGATGCATCGCAACGTCCTTGCGAAGATTGGAAAAACTGACGTTGTTCATGCGGGTTGATCCTCAAGGCACCGTGTTACCGGCGATAGCTGCGTGAAGCTGAGACCTTATTGATGCCTGCAACTTTCTCCGCAGATTGTATGTGTTTCCTTGCAGTGCGTAGGCATTCCACCCTTCGAGAACGTTAATCATATGCTCACGACTGCATATGCATTTCGAGTATGCTTTAAGCAATTCTTCAAGTCGCGTTTTGATCTTGCGCACATTTTTCTGACGGATGACCTTGTAACAATAGAAAACGCGGAATCCCAACAAGGTTGTTCCTTGGCCAAGAGGCGCAATAAAGCTTTTTTCAGGATGCAACTCAAGTTTAAGTGACCTAAGAAATTCCAGAACCTCCTGCTTGTACTCCTCCAACATCTCTTTTCTCGCATGGAGGATGATAAAGTCATCAACGTACCGAAGATAATATCTTACTCTTAATTTATGCTTCAGGAACTGATCAAGTTCGTTCAAATACACATTTGCGAAGAACTGGCTTGTCCAGTTGCCGAGGGGCATTCCCTTTTTTGGTGTTCCGCTATTGTAATTCTGCAATATCCCTCGAATAAGATTGAGAATTTGCTTGTCCTTTATCGCGCGATTGATGATATTTAATAGAACATCATGGTCGACTGTCTGGAAGTATTGCTTGATGTCTGCTTTTAAGACGTAACCTCGAACGCAATTGTTGTTTTTTGCGTTTGGAACGAGCTGTCCGTTACTCGTTACCTTTCTGAGGAATTGATCAAAACGCTTCAGCGCTGCGCTTGTGCCTTTTCCTTTCCTGCTTGCGTAGCTATCATGAATAAATCTCGGCTCGAAGATAGGTTGCAAGATATTTATCAATGCGTGATGGACAACTCGATCACGGAACTCGCTGACGCAAATCACTCTTGTCTTTGGATCACGCAGCACGAATTTTTTCAGCGGGTGTGGCACATAGTTTTGCGTTCGCAGCTCACGCATCAATGTACAGAGATGGAACCGCCAATGCTCATGGAATTGCTGAACATCTTTGTTTGTTGTTTTGTGACGTCGTGCTTTTTCATATGCGCTTTGTAAGTTCTCGAATGACCATAATCTCTCGTAGAGATTATTGTACGTTTTCATTATTAACGGAGTCCCAGAAATACTTGAAGCAGGTTATTCCGCGTGACGCCCTGTTGTTGTTGAAGTTGTTGACGTTGAACCTGTTGTTGAAGTTGCTACGGCCAACAGGCCCACAGTAGCCCCACTACCATTCCTTGCATCACTGCTCTTTCATACGTTCTCTTTCGGTACTAGCTGTCAGAGCTGTATTTCATAGCCCCATCATGGGGCATTGATAGTGGAACGTGTAGCCCCTCCGAAGCGTAGCTTCTACGCTTGTATTCTGGGACGGAGAAAAGATGTATGCGTGGTTTTTAAATGGGCACTATTTTGCTTTTTACGTGCTGCTCGCTCCGCTCGCACGACCTACCCCGCGAGACGCCCTGCAGTCGATGAAGTTGCTGACGTTGAACCTGCAGAAGTAGCTACGGCCAACAGGCCTGATCACGCCTTCTGGAGGCAGATATATCTGTGCTCGGTTATTACCCTTTCGCATCTCTCCCGGCAACTGGCTGAAGGGCTTGGAGTAGAGGAACGTGACGAGGTCTTCAGGAACGTCTTTGAGATCGATGTATTTTTCTGATAGGCGCTTGCCGATCTGGAACTCTTGCTGACCTGTGCACTGCAAGACTCTGCCGTCGAGGACGTACTTGTCCTTCTTCCAGCGCAGATTGGTTGGATCACTTGAGAGGATCAGGATATTCTTCTTCCGTTCAGCTGCCATGCTGAACCATTCTCCATAGCTTGCGAGCATATCATTGGCGATTGCTTCAAGACCTTGTGAGAGCGTGCCTTCGAGATAATCTATCAGTAATGAAAAAGATTCTCTTGGGGATGGGTGACGATCGTAGCCTGCTTCTCTGAGGCGTTCGAGACTTTTATCGAAGGTGAAGAGCTTCTTCTCTGCTTGTCCTTCCTCTCTATAAGCTTGCGGTTCCCAGATCAGATTATGATAGGATACTGGCTGGATTATGACTGGAGGTGCTTTTGGTAAATCTCTGGCTGGCTTTGTGCCTTTTCCTTCTCTGCGCTTCCTTGCTTCCTCAAGAGCATCTCTCTTTCTCTTGAGCTCTTCTTGCTCTTGCTTTTCACGAGCTCGACGTGCTTCCTCATTGCGGAAGACGTCTTCCAGGTTGAATCCCGCGACGTGGTTTTGGTTCGTCATCATTGTAACCTCGCGAGAGTTTCTTCAATATGTGCTCGGTACGCTTGCTGCGTCAGGTCAACTGCTAGTCTTTCAAGATCTTCTCCGCGATTCACACAATACACGGGAAGCTTCGCACGTTGCAATGATCTCGTCATTGCTGTTGCCGGGCCTAACTGGATGTGAAAATAATGATTTTCTCTTGCGCGTCGTATAAATGTGCCTTTGACCGCATCCCAATTGTGGACGTCACCGTCGCTTACGGTGAACAATACTGATTTCTGCGGCGAGGCTACCATCTGCTCTAGTGCTTGAGGATCAATCAATGTTGTGCCAAATTCTGGGCTAAAGAGAATCTCTTTGGCATTCTCCAATCCTTCTGCAACACGCGAGGTTGTGCTAAACGCGCCTAAGGTTACTTGAACATTGGACAGAATCTGCTGTTGCGCTAAATATTCAACAATGCCGTACCATGCTGTACAGAGATGATGATACTTGCTTTTGTCTCCCCACGGGACGAAACGCGTGCTACCGCTATCGCTTGCGTCAGGAAGACCCTCCTTCATCGTCTCGGAGCAATCAAGATAAGCGCACTTAAATTGCGGAAAATTGGTGATGCCCTTTTTTACTAATAATGGTTGCTCGATGTGGCGGGTAGGAACACCAAATGAAATATTTGGGACTCCAAACGGCGTTTCGCTTTCAGGCACCAGCATTGGTCGTTGGAAGTTTATTTGTCCGAGATCATGCTCCTCGGAATCAAATGGCTCGTGACTATACGGCACGAGAGGAAAACTAGTTGCTTTTCTTGGCTCCTCGACACGAAGCGGGATCTGCCGTGCTAATGAACTGTATAGAGCGTCTAAAGATTCTTCTTTTGGCATCCAACTTGGCCTTTGCTTGCCTTGGTTGTAACGCTGGCGGGCAAATCGTTCGCGGTTTGTTGGATCTTCCATCTGTTGTTTCTGTTGCTTGCCAAAACCGCACATGGGCATCGTGAACGAAGGCGTTATCAACGGCTCGAGGGCTGTTGCTAGATCATGAGCAATTGCGCTCCAATGCTCTTTCTTTGCTACATATGCTACAAGCTCCTCGTGTTTTACATGGTCATTGCCAGTTGCTTTTTTTATTGCTCCCACGAATTGCTGCACTGCTTTGATGATCTTTGGGTTGTTCGTGAAATGTCGTCGCAACGATTCCTTATCCTCCGCATCTGCCCATGATCTTGTTTGCATGCGCATGTATGCTTCAAACGCAGGATCCCATCCTTTTGTTGTTGCCACGTTCTTGTAGAAAAGTGTAAGACCTGCGTGCGGTCTCCGTAAGGTTCCTAATGTGTTATTAATAATGTCTTCAGCGAGATTGACGACGTCGTGAATAGCGCTTAGCTTGTTCTTTGGTCCAAGCACCTTGCCGATCGGTTCGTAGAAATACTCTTCAGATTCTTCGAGCGATCCAGGACAGGCGGTCCATTGCTTACTTGCGATGTGACCGCACTCGTGATGTGTCGCGTCACGGACCATGACTTCGAGCGGTTCTTTGATGCTTTTTCTTGCTGTAAACTGCTTGCTGTCTTTTACCTGCTGTAATGTCGGATCGTATTTTATAGTTATCTGCTGCGTTACGAGGTCTGTGACTGCCGTGATTGCTGGCGTTTGCGTTCGCTCTATAACGTTAGCACTTATCCTAACGTTGTGTTCTTGAAGAACGCCAGTCACTATTGCTTCTTTGGTTTTCATTAACGACCTCCCGGTTGCGCGACGCTCGCACGACCTACCCCGCGAGACGCCCTGTCGACGAAGCTGACGCCGAACCAGCCGAAGCCGCTACGGCCAACAGGCCTGATCACGCCTTCTGGAGGCAGATATATCTGTGCTCGGTTATTACCCTTTCGCATCTCTCCCGGCAACTGGCTGAAGGGCTTGGAGTAGAGGAACGTGACGAGGTCTTCAGGAACGTCTTTGAGATCGATGTATTTTTCTGATAGGCGCTTGCCGATCTGGAACTCTTGCTGACCTGTGCACTGCAAGACTCTGCCGTCGAGGACGTACTTGTCCTTCTTCCAGCGCAGATTGGTTGGATCACTTGAGAGGATCAGGATATTCTTCTTCCGTTCAGCTGCCATGCTGAACCATTCTCCATAGCTTGCGAGCATATCATTGGCGATTGCTTCAAGACCTTGTGAGAGCGTGCCTTCGAGATAATCTATCAGTAATGAAAAAGATTCTCTTGGGGATGGGTGACGATCGTAGCCTGCTTCTCTGAGGCGTTCGAGACTTTTATCGAAGGTGAAGAGCTTCTTCTCTGCTTGTCCTTCCTCTCTATAAGCTTGCGGTTCCCAGATCAGATTATGATAGGATACTGGCTGGATTATGACTGGAGGTGCTTTTGGTAAATCTCTGGCTGGCTTTGTGCCTTTTCCTTCTCTGCGCTTCCTTGCTTCCTCAAGAGCATCTCTCTTTCTCTTGAGCTCTTCTTGCTCTTGCTTTTCACGAGCTCGACGTGCTTCCTCATTGCGGAAGACGTCTTCCAGGTTGAATCCCGCGACGTGGTTTTGGTTCGTCATTGTTGCTTGTTTACTTCGTTCAGCTGCTGCAAATAGGGCTTCACAAATCCCCACTCTCCCGAGGGAGTATAGGAACACTCTGCGAGCTGGCCTCTTTGCGCATATGCAAGTGCCGTAGTTAACGGTCCCGGATTTTTAGGATCGCCTTTATCATAAAACTGGTCCCTAATTGTTTGTTCCAGACCGCGCATTTTTCCCATGCCTTCAACAGCATTTTTCGCTGCGATGCTCGGATTATTAAAGTTCCCTTCCTCGCGAAGAAACTGCGGGCTCAGAACATTAGCGTAAGGCAGCATCAATTTTGTTGCGATGAGTATTGCGGCGACAGAATCCTCGGTCATTGTAGGATCCTTTAATTTGGCAACATATTGCAAGCCCTTGGCAAACTTTCTTGCTGCTTCCACCGTACGTTCGCCGACAGATTTTACGCGTGCACATAACGTATCCTTCAGATCACACTTTTTTTCAGTGCATATTGTCGGCCATCGCTCGCGAAGATTGTCCTTGCTGTTGCCTGCTGTTGGAAACGTTTTGCAATAATCCAATGCTCGCTCAAGGTAACGGCCTATCAGGATTGTATCGTGCGGTGTTGGTGCTGCTACAATCTCGTTGTGCGCAGCGATGATCTTGTCAGAGATGTCACGAACGTTTGCTGTTCGCTTCACCTGTGGGCTGTCCATCTTTCTTGCGTCGAGAACTGCCATGTCGTCATCGGTTGGCTTCCAATAGTCAAGATCCATGAACACGTGCAGACGATCAGCAAGAGCGGCGTCAATTTTAAAGGTACCGACGTATTCTCCGTTGCCAAGATTTCCCGTTGCGATACCGACGCTAAAGCCATTGCCGAGAGGTATAGGATTTCCTTTATGCAAAATTTCACCGTTCATAATACTAAGGAATTCATTCTGCACTACCTCTGGAGAACGATTTATTTCATCTGCTCCAAAGAAGCGATACTGTACACTTTGTGCTAACTCAACGATTTCGTCAGTGGTTGCACCTTCTCGAAGTATCTTGAGGTTCATTATTTTAAACAATTGATCTGTCTTTAAGTCAGGACGGCCCTCGACAATTAAGCCGCGACTGCCAAACCGTGAGTCGCGAACGTCACGAAGCAGCTGCGACTTTCCGCATCCCTTTCTGCCTGCGAGAAAAACATTAAGCTTTGCCAGCTGCGCTGCGCTAGTAGCGTCAACCACGGTAAGCGGAGTTCGCCCAATAACGCCAACGCGTCGAGAGTTTACGAAATAGGGAAGTTCCAGATCCTGATAGGTAAGCGTCATGCTTGTTCTCCTTCAATGACGGTAATGCGCACTTCGGCGATTGTACCGTGCGGTAGTTCTTTTTCCAACAGCTTCGGAATGACAATAACTGCCTGTTTTCCGTGCTTTGAGATTCTTTTTGTAATGGTGTATGTTCTTTGTATGGTATACATACCTCACTTGTCCCGTATAGAGATAGAACGACTATTTAAAACTTTCGTTTTGTAACTACTTTTAAGCGGTTACACATATAAGAATAAGTTCCCCCTATGACTTCATTTAAAACGTCTAATCCGGACGTATCGGGCGTCTTTATGCCTATAGTTACTACATCCGGCTTTAGTTTCTTTACTTTTTCTATTGTAGTCAAGCCGTTTTTAGCAGTATCTATCACTTGCGTTCTAGAATCAGAGCAAGAATATCTGGATCATATTCCCTATAGACTATGAGCCATCAGCTACGAGCACGTTTATCACCATTTTTTATTTCCCCATGACTTTTCAAAAGCCATCTCCAAATTGGCTGAAAATAGATTTTAATTCCTTCTATTGTTTCGTTTGATGAAGAGTCTTCTGTCAGAATCAATCCTTCTTTAAGCTTTAATTCTTTACACGCTTTAACCAAAACCCCAACTTCTCTTTTTTTCGTTTCTGGATTTCCAATATTCCAACAAACTTGAATTGCCTGAATAATCTTCTGTTTTTTCTTAATTACAAAATCCACTTCTTCCTGCTTGAGATTTTTCCAGTAATATATCTCTAAATCTTTTTTATTTAATTCATTAAAGACTATATTCTCTGCTAGTCTCCCATAGTCTTCTGAAAAGACAAAGGCTACAGAGCCTCTTAGTCCATTATCTGCGCAATAGACTTTTCTTGGATTTAAAATCTGCTCTTTTTCAGAGTAGGAAAACTTTTTTACGAAATTAAGCAGAAAAACGCTTGAAAGATAGTAAGAAAATCTTTCGACAGTATCCAAATTAAGCTTAAGGACATTTTTTATGTTATTGAATGACTGGAGTGTAGAAACGTTTGTAAGATAATATTTCGCGAGATCATTAAGCTTGTTTACCTCTTTTATGTTATACCGTTGAACTATATCCTTGATTATTATATCCCTAAAATAGACCTCAAGCAAATCCCTCTTATCAGCTTCATTATCAGCAAGCGTTACTTTAGGAAATCCGCCTTCTTTTAAATAACTGGCAAATGCCCTTTTTATTTCATGCCTTTTTTGGGAAATATCCAAATCGTTTTTAATTTCAATTTTCTTAAAGAAAAGATATTCTCTAAATGAAAGCGGCTTAATTTCGAAGTCTAAATGCCTGCCTGCCAGGACTGTAGAATATTCTGAACTGAGCAATTTTGAGCTTGAGCCAGTCACGAAAACATTTATCTTTTTGTTCTCATGCAGAAATCTTGCGAATCTTTCCCATCCGTCAATGAGCTGAATTTCGTCTAAAATAACATAATGCTTTTTACTTGGATTCGACTCGGTTAAATAGGCTTCATAAATTCTGTTTAATAAATCCAGATTTAAATCATTTAGTCTAGGATCTTCAAAATTGACTATGAGAATATCTTCTTTTTTTGTTCCCGAGTCTATAAGATCCTTGCAAAACTGCAGAAGTGAGGTTGATTTTCCGCATCTTCGAACGCCCGTAATAACCGCAATCTCTTTTGCTTTTGACAGTTCTTCTATCCTTTTGACTACAGATTCTCTTCTTATTCCAACATCAATGTCTTTTCTCCAAAAGTTCCAATCATTCAAAACATCCAATATTTCTGATTTTTCCATGATTTTATAGGCTTTTCCAGCTTTATAAACCTTGCTGTTCTATCGGTAGCTTTTTGATAAAAGTTATGTGTTGTATCGGTAGCTTTTGTGTGGTAACTTGCCGCCGCATCCGACCCCAGAAGGCGTAGCGATCGGAGCAGGTTCTTGAGGACGTTGCTGCACGGAAGATTGAGCTGAAGCAGGTGACGGTGACGATTCCCAGCCCATTTGCCTTCTTGCTGGCAACGCAGGGCTATACAGACATTTTGAAGATGGAAGAGAAGATCGAGTTCATCCGGCGGATGCACCAGAATGTGCTTGCGAAGATTGGAAAAACTGGCTGATGCTGCACAGTCTGCAGTGTGAACCGTGCAGTGAAAAGATCAGTATTACGAAGAGAATGAAGTAATTATTTGGCGTATTTCGTGAAGAGTTTTCGCAAGTCTTTTTCTAATGCTTCTCGTTCTTGCAAAAGAATTTACTTACAACGGCTTATTTGCCGTAGAACCTTCAGAAAGAACATTGTTTCTCATGATTTTCTGAACAACCTTGTCGAACCTGCTTCCAAACTGGGCGGCTCTTCTTTTCTGATAAGCGAACTCACGAGGAAGGCCGATACTGAGTGCAGTCTCCCTCAAGATGATTTTTTTCTCTTCTGCCGTTACTTTCAATGAAGGATGAATCTGCATCCCAAATTCAACTAACGACCGGTTGAGAAACGGCGTCTCGATGACCATGCTCAAATGTTTTGCTATTGTGGAGTCTCGCTTCAGATCTCTTTCGTCAAGCTCATGAAAACTTTTCCAGAGCGTTTCCTGGATGAACGCTGGATCGTAATTTGTTCGGTAGTCAGTGTGCCATTCATACCCTGCAAAAAGATCTTCGGAGCCAAGTCCTGCACGGACTTCGGTATGACCGTCGTCTTTTGCCATTTTCAGGACGCTGTAGGTGACGCATCCAACACCGATATTCATGGCATTGAGAGGAGCAGTACTTGCTTTCAGGATCTGCGTTACCTTCCTGATAATGAGTTCAGCCTCATCGCGCGTGAGTTCCTTGACTTTGAGGGGCCACTTCATGAGCTCTGCTGCGCGACGCGCGTATTCAATATCTGGCGAGCCGTGGAGCCCGACAGTGTAGAGCGCGAAGTTTCTTGAGAGCATGGCCATAAGACAGGAATCAAGGCCGCCGGAGAATGCGATGCCGATACGCTGATCATTGCGCATGACTTTTGCGAGCACGCCTGCAAGCTGCTTGACAATCTGTGGCTTGTTTTTCAATAACTTTCGATCCTTGAGCTGCTCGCGAAGGTCTTCAAACATACATTACTGAAACAGCGCCTGTATTTAAGATTAATGATGAGAAAAAGAAAAAAGAGGAAGACCCTCTATCGTCTTCGCGTTTCTGGCTCAAAGTC
Organism: Candidatus Woesearchaeota archaeon; assembly: GCA_964374125.1. Taxonomy (GTDB): domain Archaea; phylum Nanobdellota; class Nanobdellia; order SCGC-AAA011-G17; family UBA489; genus CAYJXL01. Next base: position 22,574 of record CAYJXL010000004.1, read on the forward strand.
AGCCATCTTCTTCTGCCTCTTCTTGCCGCCTGCAGTGAAGATGAGCCTGATGAAGAATATGGCGATCACGACAAGAACGATGTCGCCAATGACCCAGAAGACCCTGGATGTTCCCTCGCCGCCGAGGTTCAGCTTGAAGCCGCTATTTGCCTTTGGCTGTTCGCCGCCAGAGACGTTAACGACAAACTCTGAAGCATCAACAACTTCGTCGCCCTTGAGGAGCTTGACGGTTGCCGAGTACTTGCCCTCCGGAACTTCGGACTTGACCTTGAGGTTCAGGAAGACCGTTGTCGTTTGGCCTGGGTTCAAGAAGACTGTCTTTGTCGATGGCTGTTCGCCAAATTCATTGACGTTGTCCAGCATCAAGACGTACTCTGCGCTGACGCTCTCGGTGTTTGACACCCTGACAGGAACGCTGACTGCTGTTGAACGCCCTGCGTTGAACTCGTTTTGATCCAAGCTCAAGGAACTGACTGTTACATCAGGTTGATCTGGCTGATCTGGCGTGGCCGTTCCCAACATGTCACAAGTATTCTCGATCTGGACAATCTCGGTGTCGCTCAACTTGACGTTGTCGTAAAATGACTGGACCTGCATAGCGTATGTTCCTGGCTTCAGCTTCTTTGGATCAAGAGCAATGCTTGCAACATCAGTATCAGAGTCATCTTCATCTAACTCCCGATTTGAATACAACCTCTGCTGAATATTAAGCGGCTTGCTGGTGACATCGAGAGCGACCTCGTCTTCATCAGACGTTCCCAAATTCAGCACGGTCACCGAAAGCTGAACTGTTGAATCTGTACACGTTAATGTGCTTGGATTGACGCTCAGGGTTTTAATCTGAATATCGTGGTTCTTTCGTTCGATCTCAATATCAAAATCGATACGCTCACCATGACGAGCGCCATTCCTGTCCAAACCGCCAACGCGAATGTTACAGTTAATATTGCCATCTTCAGCGTCCTCTTCGATATCTGCGTTCAATGATTCAGTTTCAGTGTCGTCAGCATTCACGTCGCCAAGATCAACGTTTTCATCATCAATATCAATATCGTTGCTATCGCAGTCTATTTCAAGATCAGCGTCCCGAACATCCAGGTTTGAATCTTCAGGCACTGTGTTTTCAACCTCGACATCGAAGTCCAGCTTGTCGCTAGGCTTTCTATTGTCGACTGAGTCTCCATCATCGATGCTCTGGCGCTCCCTGCTGTTGATCTCGACATCAATGTCATTGATCTCTAGAATGTTTTCAGCCTGCATCAAGACGTCAGCAATTCCAGCTGGTCTCCGCTCGCATGTCTGTGGCGGCAAAGGAACGTTACAGGAAGATAAACTTATATTAACGACTTGAAATGTTACTGCCGCAACCTTGAATGCCTGCTGATCAAAATTCGCGTCAATCGCATCCAAGTTCGCAGGGATTAGGCCTTTTAAAGTGATAACGTCTGTCGCCTGCCCGCCGGCAGGGATCGTAAGGACATCATCGCTGCTGTCAACTTCAATCAATAAAAGCCTTGGATTGTTGCGCAGCGCAGCGGCAACCTGATCAGTCTGTGACAATCGAAGATTAGGCTCCACGCTATATCTCGATTCAGGCACAAGCTGTTGAATAACAACTCGCCACTGTCCAGCTGGCAGAGAAGCAGTATTGAATGTCACTGTTCTTGTGGATGTGATCACGCGAGGCCCATCATCATCCAATGGATTCGAACGCTCTTGGTTCTCGCCACCGATTGTCGCGCTTTGACTTGTCGGCTGCACTTGAGCGTTAACAGCAACGCTCACAACCATAAGTAACGCGAGAATAGATATAATTCCTCTTACGAATTTTTGCTTCATTGTAACCCCCATATTGCTATTTTAATGTTGTTATTATCCCGAAGTCGTAACTTGTATATAAACCTTATGGTCTTGCGCATATTGTTCATTTAAAGCCATTTTTGCCAATATTCATCGGAGTGACGTGACGATTTTTACTGCAAGGATGATCAGCCCCAGCAAGACGACGTTGAGCACGATCCAGAAGCTAAACGGCAGCTCTTTCAGCGCGTCAGTCAGCGAGGCTTCTTCGGGTGTTTCTGATTCCACAGTTATTGCGACAGCTTCTGAGGTTACGGGTCCTTCATCAGTTGCGAGCTCAAGGATTGCGGTGTATGCTGAGGGAGCAATATCCTCACGCAAGGAGAGCTCCATGAACATCGTGGTCTTTTGCCCTGCGCTGAGGAGCACGCTCTTTGTCGTGCCCACAGCGAAATCAGCCACGTTCCTGAACGAGAGAGTGAATGAGGCTTTCTTGTTGAGATTGTTCGTTAATTCCACAGGGATGATGACAGTGCTACCCTGCATCGCCTTGAACTGGGTCTTTTGGACATTCATGATGCCTTCGGTTTGGAGATCGCGAAGAAGGAATGCTTTCTCCTCGCAGCCAATGATGGAGAGCCTGAGGTCTTCTGACGCTGAAGCATCGCCCTCAAGACGCAAGGCAAAGACGTACTCCTTTTTTTGCGCAGATCTTGGTATTTCAACCTCGAACTGGCGCGTTGCTATGTTTCTTTCCTCGGCGTTAAAACTCTCGATGCGGATGTTCGGCAGCTTTTTTTGAATTTTCAGCTCATTGCTCTGCAGCGTCAAGGAGACTGTGCTGTCTTTTTCTCCAAGGTTCACGAGGCGAATACTTGCAATAGCTGTTTCGCCGCAGGTGACTGCCGAGGGGAAAAAGCGCGTGCTTGCCTTGTCGATGATGACTTTCCTGCTGGGAAGCTCAATATCAATCATCTGGCTCTTCTGGATGCATGCGAGGCGCTCGTTGTCGTCGTCAAACGCCTTCACGAAGAGCGTGAAATCGTCATCAACATCGCCAATGGCTTCGCTCTTGGTCGGTATGGCCATGTCGAGCGTGAAATCCTCATCCTCGCTGTCTTCTATGTTCTTTGATTCTGAGGACGCTTCCGCGATTTTTCTTCCTGATTCTGCAAACAAGAATGCTTCGACCTGGACCCTTCGGTCATTTCTTCCGTTGTTCATGACGTTGACGCGGATATTGACGTCCTCGCTTGGCTCGACTTCCTCGCCGTTGTCAGGATTTTCAATCTCCATCCCGAGATCGTCGGGGACCTCACCAAAGTCGCAGATGTCCGGCGTGACCACGATATTGAGCACCAACGTGTCTGATGCGGTGGAGTTGCGGTCCTTGACTGTGAGGGTGCCGCCGTAGTTCTCGAAATCGATCTCGCGATCTGCACGAGCTGTGATTGTGACGTTTGCTTGATCGCCAGAAGAGATAATGCCCGGGTCTGAGAACGCCAGTGCGATGCGATCGCCGTCGTTGTCAATAAGGTCAAGAGCGGAGATGTCGAAGAGAAGCTCGAGGGGCTTGGCACCAGTGTTGCTAATGTGCATGACTGCGGTTTTCGTTTGGCCTTGCGAAAGGTTAATATTCAGCGCAGTTTCAATGACGTTGAGCCCTGTATTCGGCAGTGATATTTGAGCGCTGACAATGGTTGCGTATAATGCGATACATACGAATATAGCGTGGATGAGTTTCATGATGCCCCCAATGTGTTGTTATTCGAGAGTTACAATCGGTATATAAAACTTTTGGATTGTGCGTTGTAGCTGATGCATGAACCAGTTTTGGGGCTACCAAAGCGCTGGCAAAAGTCTTGAAGATTTTAGATGACCCCAGGAGAGCCAAAAAGATTCTGAAACTTATTTTCTTAAAGCGGGCGAGTGGGGGGTGGTCGAGGAGCGGAGCGACGAGAAGTTGAAGATTTGTCTTCTTGGAGGTATACTTCGTGCTGGGTGTACTCTTCTATGCTTCGGACCAAGTCGTAGCGAATGATTTTCGGAGATTTCACGGAACTGAGTAGACCAAGAGGATCAAAGGGCACTCGAGCAATATATAGTTCCCTTCGTTTTGGGAAATGACCAACATATACTCCCGTATAGGCTCTACCATCCTGTAGGTTTACACGAATGATTGTTTCATGTTTCAATTGCGACCGTAAAAAACCTTCAAGTGACATAGCAGGTAAACGACAGACAAAGTATAAAAATCTTTTGAAAGGCAAATCCTTAATTGAAACTAATAACTGTTAGATGACCCCCAGGAGAGCCAAAAAGTCTCTGATTCTTGCTCTTTGATGTGAGGGCTCGATGCAGGCGACTAAACAAAGCGAGGGAGAGCCGAGGAGTTGCCAAGCCGACAGCTTTTTATATGTCTGGTGGTTGTGTCATACGTATGAACGCAGAGGATATTAACGCGCTATCAACATCAGTTATTGCATTTGTTACCATCATCGGTTTAATGGTTGGGTTCTATTATAATTTGAAAGCGACTAATACTGCTATTGTTTACATCACCGTCTTTGAGCTGTTATTTGTTGTCGCCGTGTGGTTATTTACATCATGGATAAAAGGAGGCATAAAAAATGAATAATTTAAGTAAGTGGATTGCGAAGAACTGGAAGATACTCTTGGCAATAATTATCATACTTTACCTGCTTTCCAGGATACAGACGTAAGAGGCTTGGCAAATTTCCACTAACTGTTTTTATATCAGAAAGACCGAAAGTGCGGGTTGTAGTCTCTAAAAATGTATACTATTCAGTCCCGTTGCCTCCCTCACTGTCTTCTTCTGGGAGTAGTGCCCTAAGCCATTGAGAATGATGAAGCTAAAGGTTCTTATATTCAAATCAGAGATGCAGGTTCATGAAGCCTGACGACGAATTTCCAGTGATTCACAAGCCGTGGAGGAAAGGCCAGCGAAGCGTGGCGATTGTGTTTCCGAACCTTTACCGCGGAGGAGCATACTGTTTCGGGCAACTGATCTTCTATAACCTGATGAACATGATCGATGGATGGAGGTGCGAGCGACGATTCCTGGATTATGACGCTTTGGGCGGCTTCGACCTCATTGGCTTTACGTTCCAGTACGAACTTGATTACTTTCACTTTCTCGCGATGCTGCGAAAGAACAGGATTTCACTGGAGAAAGAAGGTCGGCGGGAAATCTTGTTCGCTGGCGGTCCATGCGTGACGACGAACCCAGCGACGCTTGCGCAATACATTGACTTTTTCTTGCTGGGAGACGCAGAGGATGCGATGGTGAAGATTCTTGCCGCGTACGAGGAAACAATCGACAGGGGCAAGCATGCGTTTCTTGAAGCTATTGCAAATATCCAGGGCGTCTCTGTGCCAGGAGTGTCGAAGCAGGAAACCTTTGGTTCAGTTGTTCTCGACAACGCAATGCATCCCCTGTATCAGCCCCTGCCGGTGCGCTCACGGCGCGATCTTGCATTTGGGTCGGCATTCCTTTTAGAGATTGAACGCAGTTGCCCGTACAGCTGCGGCTTCTGTTCGATTCCGCGGATGTACTCAGGGTTTCAGCACCGGTCGCTTGAACGGCTGTTCTCGATTGTGGACGAAGGAATTACGCTCAACAAGCGAGACAAGGTCATGATTTACAGCCCAAGCTTTACGCATCCACAACGGAAGGAGCTGATGGAATACTTACTGCGGAGGAACCTTCAGTTCTCGGTGCCGTCGCTGCGCGTGGAATATGTTACTGAGGACCTGTTTCCGCTGATCAAAGCTGGCGGACAGCGAACGCTGACTGTGGCGCCTGAATGCAATGAGCGATTGCGGTACTTGACCGGGAAGAAAATCAAGGACGAGACTTTTTTCACGTTTGTGCAGCATGCTGCGCAGCATTCGTTTGCGAGGATCAAGATGTATCTTTTAGTGGGGCTTCCTGGACAGGAGAATCGTGACCTTGCTGAAATGGTTGCATTTGCGCAACACGCGAAGTCGCTGTTTCCTGGGCGCGTCTATCTGTCGGTCAATCCGTTTGTGCCGAAGCCGCGGCTGCCATTTGCGGAGCATCCATTTGACAGGCAGATTATTCGGCAGCAGCTGAAGCACCTGTGGAGAAGCCTTCCTGAGATTCGCATCAAGGCTGCTGATCTTGACAACAGCTACCTTGAGTGGCGATTGGCGCATGCCACGTCACTTGCGAGGTTCGTGAAAAAAGCGTGAATGCCCTGCGAGCTTCATGGTTGCGCACGAGACGAGCAGCCCGAGGAGCGCGCCAGCGAAGACGTCGCTTGCATAATGCACACCAACATAGACACGCGAGAGGATGAGAAGAAGGAAAATGATGAGGATGAGCCATCGGTACTTCGGCATCGCTCTGACGAGTATTGGAAAGGCAGTGAATAGAACTGTTGCGTGACCTGAAGGAAAGGAGAAACCGTCTTCTGGGATCAAATTCGCGATAGCACTCACTTCGAATGGCCTCGGCCGCTGGATGAGGTGCTTTCCTACGAATGCGGCAGCAGAACCAAGAACGTAGACGAGGGGCCACTGCCTGAGCAGCGCACGACGTTTCAGCAGGAGAAAGGCAACCAGCAACAAGATGTACAGCCTGTTTATCCTTGCGAGAGCGACTGCAACCGCATTGAAGAGGGAATTTCTTAATATGCTAACAACCTTGATGATTGCTTCATCGCCAAGGAGACTGAGCACCAGAAGAATACCAAGGATAATGCCGACACTGAGGCAGGCACGCTTCTCTTTGTCCATGACATAGCTGGCGCTTGGCTACTTAAATAGCTTTTGACAGGGAAAGAAAAGATGCAGCCCCTTACGGAGCGAGGGGCCGACAGGTCTTTGCTGCAACCACAGTGCAACGGAGGTTTTTTATGCAAAGCTTACCATGCTATAATCGAAGAGATTTATAAATATAGCTAAAGAAAACAGTAAAACATAGTGAAAGACAGTTAAAAATTATGCGTTTATGCATTCAACGGCGTGATTGCTGACCCTTCCCTTGTTGGTTCAAGGAGCTTGTTCCTGCCCTGCTTGACGACGCGTAGGAGGCCTCGTTCCTCGAGCTCGCGGATTTTCTTCTGCGTTGTTGGGGCGGTGATATTGAAGGTTTTTCCGATGTCCTTGAATGTCACATCGCGGCCCAGCTTCCGCTGGTTATTAATAAACGAGAGTATGCGAACGTGTTCCTCAGGAACAGTGGACATGACGCTTGAGGGGATCTCCTTCATTTCTTTCTCGAGCAACGAGAGCTCGCGCTGCCCCAGCGTCGAAGGATCAACAGAGACGATAGCCAGGGCGCTGCTCATGGCAATACGGTCATTCAAGCGAAGGAGAAAGCGGAGGACTTCATCAAAGCCATGCTTCATGATGAGATAATCGATCCTGTCGAACAGAATGACGCTACGCATGCTCTTTTGCATAAATTCCAGGACGCGCTTGTTGAGCGTGTTCAAGTCTGCGATGGTCATGATGTTTGGGTCCTTGCTGTCTGAAAGCCAGAGGAGCGTCGCCTTCTCGATTTCGAAGCGCTCGCGAAGCTCAGAAGGGTGCGTTCTTGTGACGCAGAGGCCATTGCAGCCTTCGGCGATTTTCTCGAGGAACAGCTCATACGAACGGTGGGCGCTTGCTTCCTTGATGACGTAGCTGTTCTTCGACTCCAGCTCGAACGCGCGTTCTTGATGGTGCGGCTTGAGCTTGAGAAACCTTCGCATGCGCGGGCTTTCCTCGACCATATTCTTGAGGCTCTTGGTCATCTGGTTGAAGGTCTCGAAGAGGCGATTCATTTCTTCGATGTTTGTCCTTGTTTTCACTTCTGCATCGAAATTACCTGAGCTGACACGGGACGCGGCGTCGGCGAGCTCGTTCATGGGACGCACGATTGATTTTGAGAGGAAAAACCCGCTGGCGATGGCAGCAACCATGCTGATCAATGTTGTCAGAATAAGGATAATGCGCATGTTCCGGACTGCCTTAAAGGATTCGCTGCTTGCCAGAATATTGGATTCCTTGACGTTTTCAGTGACCTCATCGAGAATCGCGACAGCCTCTTCAGTGATAGTTTCGATCTCCAGAAGCGTATCCTGCTTGCGCTGCTTCATCCCACTCTTTTCTTCGGGGCTGCGGGCGTTCAGCTCGTTGATGCGCGTGTTCATCATTTCAATTGCCTTGTTGTTGAACTCGCGATGGCGCTTGGCAGCGGTGTCGATGTTCTCAAGCACCTTGTGGTCTTTCACTAGTTTTCTGATGCTAAGCTCAGCTTCGTTAAACTCTGTATTGAGCCTGTCGAAGCGCCCGCGGAGCTCGTCCAGCTTGCTGAAGCTTGACTCAGAGGCGAAGATGCGCATGGCATTGTTGTTCTTGAGGAGCGAGATGATCATGTCGTCCATCATCTTCAATGCCGGCGCAGTTGTTTGGGCGACTAAATTCAGACGGTTGTTAATGGCATTGGTATACACGATTCCAACAAGCCCCGAGATGACGACGAAGAGGCAGATGGTGAGGAGGCTGAGGGCGAGCCGCTGGCTTATTTTCATGACCTTTCACTGTTTTTCACTGAGGTTTATATAGTTTTATCTCGCGATGGCTTCATCCCAGAAATAGATACTGGAGTTTTCCTGTGAGGAATATCTAGCGAGAACTTTGAATAACCCACCACAAAGTCTATATGGAAGTTGATGTTCTCTTTTT
>CAYJXL010000005.1:0-27352 GCA_964374125.1 Candidatus Woesearchaeota archaeon
GCAGTCCTCAACCAGAGACTGCACGCATTGCCGCCGTACTTTCGGAGATACTGTGACTAAGCGAAAGTAATTTAAGCTTTTCTTTAATGAACGCCTTATGAACCTCCAACTGGTGTTGTTTGACATTGAAGGAACCCTTACAGGCATTAACGGACGAGGACATTCTGATAGATTGCTCGTTTCATTACAACATCTAATGAATGAGGCTACTATTGGTTTGCTTACGGGTCGAGAATCATCTTATGCGTGTGCTGTTCATCGACTGTTTGACCTGAACGGACCAATCATTGCGGAGAATGGCTGCGAACTGATTCCCGACTTTAAGAACAATGAGACTGTTTCAATCAATTACGGCGGATTAACTTCTGGGCAGAAACGATGTGTAGTCACCGAGCTTGAGACTCATGGAATTTTTGCCAGCATGTACGCTGATCCAAAGAAACAATACATGGTTACGCTCTATATGAACGAATTTCCGAATCATAAGCTTAAACAGATTGTCGAACAGCATCAGAGAGTCCAAGCAATTTTCGCGCTAGAAAAGGAACTTGAGGTTTCTCATTCGTCGGCAGCGGTCGACATTAATCCCAAGGGAATAAACAAAGGAAACGCACTTCTGCGTTACTGCAGCGAACACGGCATCCCTTTGAACCGAGTGGGTTTTGTCGGTGATTCCCTGAACGATCTGAGCGCTTTCGAAGTGGTCGGAAATGGCGGAGGAGAAATTGCAATCGTCGGCGATTCAACAGACTTAAAACAACGACTCAAACAATTCAATCCTTACTGTTCTCAGCAGCTTGGATCTGAAGGCGCTGTCGAGTTTATTAATCACCTTCTGAAAATGCAACCATAATCTTTATAACACGAGCAAACGAATAAATCGTATGATCCAGCAAAAAGAGGCGCTGTGGCGCGTTATCCCCCTCAGCAGATATACTATCCACGAATTTCATTCTCTGGAAGAAACGCTCTATGAACGCGTACGAAGTGGGGAATCGCCGCCGACAGTGGTTTTCGCACAAATTGATCCATCAGCAGTCTCCATTAGCGAACACCAGAACCTGCAGAAGGATGTAAACACAGACCTGTGCCAGAGAATCGGAGTCCATGTTGCGAGAAGAACGGGAAGCGGGCGCTCAGTATATCTCGACGCAAACTATTTCGTTATCAGCATGATTGGAAGACCGCGGGATTTCAATGTCAAATTTGGTCAGTATGCAGAAACATTTGCATATTTTTGTAGAAAGGTGGTCCGCTCACTCCGTGACATACTGGGAACCTACTCCGTTATTGAACGCGATAACGACCTTGTGATTGAAGGAAAGAAGATAGGCGGCGTCTCGCAGATTCACAAGAAGGACGTGGTTGTTGTTAATGGATTTATCCGCTATGAAAAATCATGGGAGCTTCCGCTACAACTGCTCAAGATAGATAACGTTCCACTGTATCCTTACATTAACGAGGTCAACGGATTTACTACAGCGGTCACCGAAGTTAAAAAAATGAGCTATGGTGAGTTTACTGACATGCTGATGGAAAGATTGCTAAGCGGGATGCAGTGCAAAGTCGACAGCATGAGTGCCGAGGAAAAAAAGCTCAGGGAGCGCATTCACCGTGCACGCCTCGGCACAGAATGGATTCAAGGAACAGGGCATGAGCAAAGCAGGGGAAACTGCGACGTCATCGCTGGAAAAAGGTTAAAGATCTCCGCTCTTGAAGGAAGGGTACACTTCTCCTGATCACTTCCCCAATGCCCACTTCTTGAACGTCTCATAGTCTACAGCCCCGCAGATCTTCTTGTTCGTCTTCGTATTCACAAAGAGAGGAACCGCGCCGCAGAATCCAGCATCCATCTCCTTCCACAGCTTCGCATTCTCCTCGTTGTGCCACACCTCAATCTTCTGAATCTTTAGGCCAGTCTCTTCCTCAAGCCGCTCGATCAAGGGCTCCATTTTCTTGCAAAAATGACATTCTGTTCCATAAAAGTCTACAAGATGCGACGTCAGTTTCATAGTCATCACGCTCACTTCCACCCAAGACTCGCAAAGTCACGCGCAATAGCTCGATAAAATTCCTTGTACTGTCGCGTTGCAGCATAGCTGCCATCACTATTGGGGCTGATAAGACCGGGTGCGCTCAGCAAGGAACCAAGAATAGCATACGCATCACCTGGCTGAAAAGGCGGAATGCGCGACCGATCAGCGCGAAGTTTCATCTGTTGTTCCGCCAGCATTACCCGTTCAGTCACCTTCGACGTCAAGGCATCAAGAGTAAAACATTCAAGCTCAGCGACAGCGTCGCAAACATGACGGGCATGCGAATGTTGCTCAAAATAGAGGCTTCTCAGGAACCCGTACGCTGTATCTGTTGTTCCCTGTTCCATGCGATACTGAGTCTCCGCATCGTTTTTAAGGTTGCTGAATTGCATAAAAGCCCAGAGAAACGTATTTATACCCTTTTTCGCATGGTGTATCCATGAAAAAGTGGGTGTTCTTCCTCCTCGTCTTGGCCCCAATAGTGCAGGCAGAGCTCACGCTTGAATTGCCTGCCCGTGACAAAGTAAATAGTGGCGACGAGATACTGCTGCGCGGTTATATGATCGAGCCAGCCAATATGCTGGCAACGTTCAAAGTGCTCCTCAGCTGCGCACAAGAGCGCACGATGCTCGTGCGAGCAATAAGCCTCGCAAATAACATCCGAAAAGAGTTCACCGAAACGCTCATCATGCCTCCAATAAGCGAAGGAGCCTGCAAGATTAAGGCAGTCCTGGAATCAAACGGCAGGAGCATCGACCAAGCGCAGTCCAGCACATTCACGATAACAAGGGAACTCAATGGCAACTTCCAAATGAACAGGCAGGCAATAAAATTAGGTGACACGCTGAAGATCAAGGGAGATATATTCAAGCTCGACGGCACTGCTATTGACGGCACCGCGATTGTGCGCCTAAAGCAAGGCAAGACAGATTACTTTATCGACACAGCCAAAATCACAAAAGGCATGTTTGATTACAGCTTCGAAGCCCGTGAAAACCCTGCAGGCCTCTACGCAGTAGAAATCGAAGTGATGGAAATTTTCGGAAATCAGCAGACGTTTAGCGCAGGCTCTTTCGCGATCATAAACAACATAACGCTCGTCGCTGAAACAGAAAAGCTTCACGTGTCTCCAAATAGCAAGGTAAAGCTTCTTGGCGAAGCAACAATCCTCAACACACCAATTGAAAATGGCAAGGCGAGAATCGAATTCCTGGGGCATACGCAGGAAATAGAGGTAAGTAATGGCGTGTTCACAACAACGATTGATATACCTTCCGATGCCAAGACAGGACCGCATGACATCAGCGTCTTCATCGTAGACGAATTTGGAAACCTGGGTTCGTTCACTCCGCGCCTGGTTGTTGATCCATCGCCGAAAAAGCTCGAAGTCGTCATAAGCAGGAAAGAATTCCAGCCTGGCGAGACGATTGCAGCAAAGCCGTCAGTGAAGGACCAAACGAACGAGTTGATACCATCAGACATCGTCATCAAGGTCATAACGCCCAATAATCAGGAAGCGCTCGCCGATGTTATCAAGTCAGGAAGCAATTTCGAGTTCACGCTGCTCAACACAGCAATGCCTGGAACATGGAAGGTAAAGGCTTCTGCGCTTGATTTGGAAGAAACAGCAACGTTCTCAGTGGGCGAAAAAAAGCTTCTTGCGTACGCAATGAACGACCAGCTGCTGCTCGTGACAAACATGGGTAACATAAAATTCAATGGTCCAATAGAGGTCGCGCTGGAAGGGGCTGAAAAGACGTCAACGATCATAAAAGAAGTCGCGCTTAACGTCAACGAAACCGCTGCAATCGACCTTGCAAAGAAGGCAACCTCAGGCACGTATGACATAAAGGTCGGCGATGCAATGTTCAAGAATGTTGCAATCAGGGGACGGAAAGAATCAGAAAGTCCGTGGCTGGCATATGCCGGCGCATTGCTTGCGATCATCATCATCGTCTGCCTGCTGTTTCTCGTGAAGCGTTGGAATTTTGGGAGAAAGCTGAACACGACACTCCGCAAGGGCAAAATGAATCGGGAAAAAAGCGAGAGCTACGTGCACGTTGAAAACCTGGGAAGAGATGCCGCAAACAAAAGGCCGCTTCACTTCAAGATCAAGAAATCAGCCAATCAGGTGATGTTCGAAACACCTCGAAAACGAACAAGCACCCAAGAGTACAGGTATCAAGGCTACAATGCCGACAACGAAGGAAAGAACAAGAAGGGCGGCGGCCTCTTTGACATGTTCAACTAATAAATGAAAATAAATAACAACACGCTGGCGATCCTCATTGTACTTTTTGTTATGATCTCTTTAGTTTCAACAAAATTCATTGTAGAGAAAATCGTGCGCATTACAGGTGTCGCGACAGTGCAAACCGCAACAGTCACTATTAATGTCTCAAAAATACTGCAGGAAAGATCATTTGGGAGCGGCGTAAGGGGTGGCGGACCATCAAATGTAAAGGAGGGATTCAGAATCGAGCCGTCAGAATTCCTGAAAGCATTTTCGATATCAACCTTCGTGGGAGAAAAGGAGCAGCGCCAGATGTACATCAAGAATATTGGTGATCTCTCCACAGATGTGTACCTCACGTCAACGCTCGATATTGTCACCTTCGACAAGACAAGAACAAAGCTGTCGCCGAATGAGGAATTCGTCGTGAACTTCTTCATAAACACTGACAAACCAGGACTGTATGCGGGCAAGATCACTGTCAAGGGAAGCTTCGCAACGCAAGAAATTCCAATTGCAATAACCATACGTCCAAGAAAAAATACGTTTGATGCGTACATGAGCCTGAGAAACACGCAGGTGCGCCCAGGCGACGACCTCGTGGTTAACCTCAACATCAAAAGAGCAGAAGGTCTTGTAACGATTCAATATGCCATCAAGGATGCAACAAACAAAGCAGTGCTAAAGGCAACAGAAACCCGTCAAGTAACTGCAAGCACATCACTGATGAAGAGAATAAGAATACCGCCGGAGTTGAAACCGGGAACGTACGCCTTCGCAGTCGAGGTGCAGTATAAGGGTCAATCCGACACCATCGGGCAGCTGATCAAGGTCTCAAGGGCAAAAAGCCCAAGGACAGAGGCGCCAGAGGCGATCAAGGAACAGCAGCTGAACGTGGCAATCCCCGTAGCCGTGTTGATCCTCATCGTCATCGCCAATATCGTGATATTCAGGAGAAAGCCTACACTTTGAGGCTGACAACCTTGCTGATGCCGCTCTCATGCATCGAAACGCCATAGATGTAGTCCGCTTCTGAAATCAGCTGGTCATTGTGCGAGATGATGATGTATTGCGCGCGCTGCGAGTACTTCTGGATGAACTTGCTCAGCAAGTCAGAGTTTGTCTTGTCAAGCGCCGCATCAACCTCGTCAAAGAGATAGAATGACGCGGGCTGGAATTCCTGGATGGCAAAGATAAATGCCAATGCCGCTAATGTCTTCTCCCCGCCAGAGAGGCTTCGAATATCCAAGAACCGATTTCCCGTGACGCGAACCTTGATCTCAACGCCGGCGCTCAAAGGGTCGTCCTTGTTCTCGGTCTCCAGCAACGCCTCGCCTTTCGACGAAAGCATGGAGAATATCTTCGTAAAATGATCAGCAAGCAATGTGTAAGTCTGCATGAAGAGCTCCTTCTTCTTGCCTTCAATCTCCTGCATCATTCCCAAGACATCGTCCCTTTCTTCCTTGAGTTTCCCGATCTTGCTGAGAATGTCATCATAATCCTTTTTGATGTCTTCATAAACTTCAAGCGCGCGCAGGTTCACGTTGCCCATGTTTGTTATCAGCGACTCAAATTTTTTGATGTCATCCTTCAGCTTGTCAAATGAAATATGCTGCCGAAGCTCAACGCCGCGGAATTCTTCGAACTCCTTCGCTAATGCTTCATGCTCTGCAACAACCTTCGCTCTCGCGATGGAGAAGTTATTCATGCGCTCATGCACGATCTTGGTTTTTCCAGACTCATGCTCGATAGAATGCTCAAGCTTTTGCACGTCCTCGGTAATCTTGTTCCGCTTGGTAAAGAGATTCTTGTAATCCCTCTGGAACCTTGTTTCCTTCTCCTCATGCTCCCTCAAGGTTGCCTCCTGCCTCCTGACGGATTTCTCTAACGCCTTGATATCAGAAAGAAGCGTCTGGTTCTCTTTCTGGGCTTCTATGATGGATTTCTGTGTCTTTTCAAGTTCGGGGCGATAAATGCCCGAGAGTTGCGTCTCGATGTTCTTCATGTCTGTCGTAAGCTGCACGATCTCCTCGCGCAATCGTTGCCGTCGTGCTTCAGCATTCTTGATCTGCGAGCCGCTCTCAGGTTCATGAAGGTGCGCGATAGCACCTTTGTACTTCTCGCGCTCCTTCCTCAGTGATTCCAGCTGTTGAGTTAAATCACTAACATGCTGCTCAAGTTCAGCAAGGTCGCCAAAGATTTTGCTCTTGGAAAGAACTTCCCGCTCCTTCTCAAGGGCGTCAACATCAAAATCGGTGCTGTTCTTGATCTTGATGAGCGAGCCCTCAAGCGCGTGCTTTCGGTCAGAAAGCTCCTTGGTCTCCTGCTCAATGTCAGAAACGCGCTTCCCGATAATGTTGCGCATCTTCTCAAATTTCTCCAGCTCCTTCTCAGTCTTTGTAAGATCATTCTCCACATTCTGCTCACGAAATCCAATGCCCCTTGTTCTGTATCCGCCGATCATCGCTCCGCTGGTTTCGACAAGATCCCCCTCGAGAGTCACCATACGGACTTTTCCGATGCCGATGCGTCGTGCAGTTGCAATCGTGTCAACCACGATCGTGTTTCCAAACACATAGGTAAATACAGGCGCGAAATTCTTGTCATAGGAAACAAGATCAAGTGCATTGCCAATAATGCCCTCCCCCTTCAGGGCCGTTCTCGGTCTGCTCTGGATTTTGTTAAGTGGCAAAAACGTCGCAATCCCCGCACGTTCCTGCTTGAGAAGCTTAATGCAGTCTGCTGCTATCTTGTCGTCTTGCACAACAATGCTCTTGATGCGCGGGCCAGCAGCAACCTCCAGCGCAAGGCTGTATTGTTTTTCCACTGTGCCGAGCTGGCTAACCGTGCCATGAATGCCTGGATTCTTCAGGTTCAAGATTTTTGCAATCGCGCGGTCTCCAAGCACAGATTCTCGCGCGCTTGTATGCAGCGCTCGCAGCTTGAACAGTTCGCCATCGTGCTTCATGATGTTTTCCTTGACGTCCTCAAGCTGCTTCCGCAGGACGCCCCGCTCCGCCTCATGCTTCGCAAGCCGCATGCTCACGTCAGCGCACTCCTTCTTGACCTTGTCAACGCTTGACTTTCTCTCAAGCTCAGCCGCGTGTTTCAGCTTCTCATCAATCGCTGCAAGCTTTGAATCAATCTGGAATCTCTTCTGCAGCAGTTCTTGCCGCTTGTCAGAGAGTTGCTGTTGCTTCATGAGCAGCGCATCAAGCTCCCTCTCAACGTCCTCAAGCTTGCTGACATCAGAACCGCTGCGATGCCGCAATTGCTGAAGTTCTTCCTTCAGCTTTTTTTCTTTTCCTTGCAGATCCTGTGACTTCGCCTGCATCTCTTTTCTCGTCGCCTCAAGGTAAGCAATGGTCTTCTCAGTCTCCTGAACAGTGGCCGCAAGCTGCTTCTTCCGCTCCTCAGCACGCGCCACCGATTGTCGTGATGACGCAAGCTTTTCCGTGCTTCGGACAATATCTGTCTTCAGCGTCTCGACTGCTTTCTGGAGCGCAACAGATTCTCGTTCACCTTTCTCCTCGATGTCTTTGTTGACCGCCTGAAGCTCATATTTCTTCTGCTCAATGTCTTTCTTGACAAATGCAATCTTTTCATCGAGCTTGCGAATGTCCTCTGTGCAGCTCGCAATCTTTTTTTCAACCTCTTCAATTTTGCTCTTTTTTTCATCCATCTGAAGATGCAGGTACGTGGCCTTGTTGCTTTTGATGTTCTGCTCAAGTTCCTTGTACTTCAATGCCTGGTCTCGTTCTTTCTTCAGCTCTCGGAGATACGTCTCACGTTCAGTAAGGATAATGCTCGCCTCATTCAATTTCACCTCGACCTTTTCCAGCTCGTTCAAGGCCTTCGTCTTCCGGTCCTCATAGACTGAAATACCCGCGATTTCCTCAATCACCTCTCGCCGGTCCTCGGGTCTCATATCCATGAAATGGACGATGTCGCCCTGCATGATGATGTTGTGGCCGTCAGGATCAATCTTGGCTGCCGCAAGCAACTCAAGAATCTGTTCTCTCGTCCGCACCTCGTCGTTGATCTTGTACGTCGAGCTCCCGCTCTGTTTCACAACTCTTGTAATCTTTATCTCGTCAATATTGAGGGGAAAATCTTTCTCGCTGTTGTCAAAGAAAACAGAAACCTCAGCATCCTTCAAAGGCTCTCCCTTTTTCCCTCCATTAAAGATCAGGTTGGATGCCTTCTCAGCGCGCATGCTCTTCGCAGAAAGTTTTCCTAGAACAAAGCATATACTGTCGCTGACATTCGATTTTCCGGCGCCATTTGGCCCGATAACACAGTTGTAGCCTGTGCCAAACTCAAGGTCTATCGGCTTGGCAAAGCTCTTGAAGCCGCGGATGTGCAGTCTCTTGATTAAGGCCATTTTGGTGTGAAAACCTCAGAATAGCATGTCTTTTCCCGTTGCTGTAAAGTCCATTTTCTGTGGCTTATAAGCTCTATCGTCGTTTATAAAGGTTGCGAGGTCTCAAGAAAAGTTGGTTATGGGCATGGTATGCAAAATAGGATAAAACGATGCACAACAAATAATCGGCGTATGACGAGGCATCTCTGCAATCACAAGTAGATTTATATAGCTTTTTTTATTGTTCGGGGGATGAAGAACGTCAAAAACGAGGAGCTCAAGCACAGTTGCGCTCATCTTCTTGCTCATGCAGTAAAGGAGCTCTTTCCAGAGGTAAAGCTCGGCTTTGGTCCGCCGCTGGAAGAAGGATTCTACTATGACTTTGGCAACGCGCACTTCACCGAAGCAGACCTCGAAAAAATCGAACAGCGCATGCGCGACATCGCCAAGCGTAATTATCCGATTGAAAAAAGTGAGATCACGCGCATTCAGGCGAAGATGATGTTCAAGAACGAGCCATTCAAGCTCGAGCTCCTCGATGATCTCAAGGAAAAAGTCTACGCCGCAAAGCAGGGCAATTTCCAGGACCTCTGCGGCGGAAAGCACGTCAAAAGCACTGGAGAAATCAAGGCATTCAAGCTGACAAAGCTTGCTGGCGCATATTGGAAGGGCGACCAAAGAAACGAGCAGCTCCAGCGCATCTATGGCATCATCTTCCCGACAGAAAAAGAACTCAATGATCATTTGAAAATGCTCGAGGAGGCAGCGCGTCGCGATCACGTCAAGCTCGGCAAGGAACTTGACTTGTTCTCATTATCCGAAGTAGCTCCAGGCTTTCCATTCTTCCATGAAAAGGGCGCGATAGTATGGTCTGAAATCGAGAACTATCTTCATGAAGTCTACAAAAACAGCTACCGGTTCGTGGTCACCCCTTCGATCATGGACAAGAAGCTCTGGCTTCAATCCGGCCATTGGGAGCATTACAAAGAAAACATGTATTTCACAAAGATCGACGAGCGCGACTTCGCCGTCAAGCCCATGAATTGCCCCGGCCACATCATGATCTACAAGCATCGCCTGCACTCCTACCGGGATCTACCGATGCGCCTGGCAGAATTCGGCGCCGTCCACCGCCACGAACTCTCAGGTGTTGTCCATGGTTTGACGCGCGTCCGAAAGATGACAATGGACGACGCACATATCTTCTGCCGCGAAGATCAGATTGAGGAAGAGATTGTCAGTCTGCTCCAGCTCATCAAAGACGTGTATGTAACCTTCGGATTCCAGGAATATGTTGTGAATCTCTCAACAAGGCCGGAGAACGCCATGGGCGATCCAAAGCTCTGGGAAAGAGCTGAACATGGATTAAAGAGCGCATTGGAAAAAGCAAAGGTAAAATACGAGCTCAAGGTCAGTGAAGGCGCATTCTACGGGCCGAAAATTGACTTCGATGTGAATGACGCTCTGGGAAGAATGTGGCAGCTCGCAACCATTCAATTGGATTTCCAGATGCCTGAGCGCTTCGATTTAGCATACGAAGGCGCAGACAACAAGAAGCACCGTCCCGTCATGATCCACCGCGCCATCATTGGCACATTCGAGCGCTTCATTGGTCTCTTAATTGAGCACTATGCAGGCAAGTTTCCTGTGTGGCTGTCGCCAGTGCAAGTCAGGCTGATGACTGTCAACGAGCGCAACAACAAGTTCGCGGAGGAGATACACAAAATGCTGCGTGAAGGTGATATCCGTGTGGAACTCGACAGCAGGCCAGAGTCAATAGCAAAGAAAGTTCGTGATGCGCAGCTGGAAAAGATTCCCTACGCAATAACAATAGGCGACAAGGAAATGGAAAAGAACGCGCTCGCAGTCCGTACAAGAGACGGCAAAGTAACCTTCGACGTGAAGCCAGGCAAGTTCATCGAAGAAATCAGCAAGAAAGTGCGTGAAAGAACTGATGGATGAAGTGCGGGAAGTCGTCAAGGAAATACAGGAATCAGGCGCATACAAGGAATGGTATGAAAGCAACCCGGGCGCGTTTCTCTCGTGCCTCATTCTTACGCTGCAAAGCGAGAAAGGATGGGAAACTGCCTTCTACAACAAGAAAACCAATCGCATGACCTCATTTTCAGCCAGTCCTGTAGCGATCATCGAGAAAAACGCCGAAGTCTTCAAGCAAGAGGAAACCGAGGTCGAGGAGCTCGAAATCGACAGGCTCTTTGTCACGTTCGAGGACGCGCAGGCAATCGTCGACAAAATGCTCGGGGAGCTCATTGCTGGCGAGCATGTGACAAAGGAAATCGTTATTCTCCAGAAGATCAAGCACAATATGTGGAATGTTATCTGCATCACCGACAAGATAACATTAATCAACATCAAGATCGACGCAGTCACCGGCAAGATCCTGCAAAAAGACGTGCGTTCAGCCTTCGAGCTCATTGACAAAGAAGAAGTAACTCATAAGAAAAGATGACAGAAAAATGCTGCTTCCCGTTCCATTCTACGCCCAAGAACCTAACGAGTGTGGCCCTGTCACGCTCAAGATGGTGCTCGAATATCTGGGTAAAAAATATGAAAAAGAACGCATAAAGAATCTGCTCGATCGCGAATCATCGGGAACGACGTGGACACTCGATCTTGCAAGGGTCGCTGCAAAGCTAAAATTTAACGTCGAGTTTTACACCACATCGCTGGAGCTTAATGAAGAACTCTTCAGCATGTCGTGGTACCAGCAGCACGCTGCGGACGCAGAAGCAAGCAAAGCGAAGATCGCAAAGCTCGTTGCAGAATGCAGGCGGTACAATGTCAATCTTCAGGAACGAAGCCTGACACAAGAAGAAGTGCTCAAGAAAGTCAACAAAGACTGCATCCCTATTATATGCCTTGATTGGGGCAAAATAAAGAACGTTTCAACATACATTGGCCACTTCGTACCGGTTATCGGATACGATGAAAGCAACGTCATCATCCACAACCCAGGTCCGGAGAACCCGCAGCCGAATATGACAATCAATCGCAATGCATTTGAAACAGCTCGGAAAGCAAAAGGTACGGACGAAGACATCGTGTTCATCCATCGAAAGCATTAAAAGAAGGTACATCGCCTAAGCCTTCATGAAAAAGAGGCGCGTAATAATTCTTGGAGCACTCGGCCGTGACTATCACAATTTTCTGACGTGCTACAAGGATAACCCTAATGAAGAAGTGATTGCATTCACAACCGCCCAGGTCATCGAAACGCACCGCCATTTCCCAAAGGAGCTCGCAGGCCCTAACTACAAAAAAGACATTCCTATCCATCCAGAATCCGAGCTACCGCGTCTCATCAGGGATCTCAACATCAACGAAGTGGTTCTTTCCTATTCCGATCTCTCGCATCAGGAAGTAATGGAAAAAGCCTCAATTGCATTAGCCTCTGGCGCTTCATTCCGCCTTCTCAGTCCGCAAGAGACGATGCTCAAGGCAAAGAAGCCTGTCATCGCAGTCTGCGCAGTGAGAACCGGCGCTGGCAAGTCGCAAACCTCCAGGGCTATAGGCAAAATACTCCGCAAGTACGGAAAAAAAGTATCTGCTGTCAGGCACGCAATGCCCTACGGCAATCTTCTCGTGCAGGAAGTCCAGAAGTTCGCGAGCGAATACAGCCTCAGGAAAGAGAAGTGCACTATCGAGGAGCGGGAGGAATACGAGCCCTGGATCAAGCTCGGCTTTCCCGTCTATGCCGGTGTCAATTATCAAAAGGTTCTCGCGTTGGCTGAAAAAAACGTTAACGTCATCATATGGGATGGCGGAAACAACGACACCTCGTTTTTCAAGCCAGACCTGAACATCGTTGTTGCAGACGCTTTGCGCCCTAGTCATGAAGTGACCTATTATCCTGGTTTCGTAAACATTCTCATGGCCGACGTCATCCTCATCAACAAGGTCAATGCAGCCCCGCATCTCGATGTCAACACCATCAAGAATAATATCACGCGCTACAACCCAGGTGCCCAAGTGATCCTGGCAAAGTCAGTCATAACAATCGATCACCCAGAATACATCAAGAAAAAAAGAGTCCTTGTCGTTGGCGACGGCCCTTCATTGACGCACGGCGGTTTGCCACACGGAGCAGGCTACTACATCGCAAAGAAATATGGCTGTGCCATCGTCAATGCCCGCAGTTACGCTGTTGGTTCAATAAAGGAAACCTACAAAAGATACGCGCATCTCGGAAAAGAGCTTCCTGCAATGGGCTACTCAAGGAAGCAGCTCAGCGAGCTCCAGCAAACAATCAACCGGGCGCGCGCAGACGCAGTCATTGACGGTTCGCCAGCAAACTTGTCAAAAGTGCTCAGAATCAACAAGCCAGTGGCAAATGTCTCATATGACCTCGACAGGAAAAGTGTGGAAGCGCTGGAAAAAGTCTTAAAGAAACGCGGCTTTTGTTAACAGAAACTGAATACAAAACATTCAAGGAAATCGTCAAATAACAATGAAAAGACAGAAGATTTCCCAAAAAGAACGCGCGAAAGAGCTACACCCACAAGAGAGAACAACGATGCGCCTCTCAGTTGTCCTAAAGTAATAACAAAAAAAGTACCCAATAATGTATATAGTGTATATCACAAAGGTTTATATTATCCAAAGGTACAATTGAATGCATGGTAACCGAAATTACAGGGGGTCAAACAATGAAAAAATCTATTGCATACAGTGGATTGCTTTTGTTGGTGCTAGCAGCCACCGGAATAGTATGGAATGCGGCTTATGTCAGCTCGCAATCGAACGAAGCAGCTGGTCCGCAGCAGTCAGTAAGATTGTGTGTTATCGGTAGCTATACCAACGAGAATTGCAGAACACACTGGGATAACTACGACAAAAGTGCTTTATGTCCAGCTGGTGAAGAACCGAAGCTTGACTCATGCGCAACATTATCAAGCGCGCCACGATGTCAAAATGCAGCAGGACAGAATGGACAGGAATGTGAATGCAAGTACACCTGCAAGAAGAAACGTTTGGTGTCATCATTGCCTGATCCTTCGACACCGGTAGCGCATTAAGGAGGAAAAACAAGTGAAATCAACAACATATATGGGACTGTTAGCGGTTGCTCTAGCAATCGTAGGAACTGTTTGGAACGCTGATGTGGTAAACTCACAGTCAGCAGAAACAGCATACGGACAGCAAACTGTCTCGTATTGCATTACTGAAAAGTACAACCTCGACAATTGCAGGCAGGCATGGAACAATGCCGATAAAAGTGCATATTGTCCAGCTGGTGAGGAAGCAAAGTTAGACCATTGCAGTGTTGTCGCAAATGCGCCTCGATGCAACAATGGCGGCCAGCAGGGACAAGAATGCTACTGCAAGTACACCTGCAGAAAGTCAGTAAACGCCGCAGATATATCTAATAACAACGGCAACGTAGCGGTGCCCGTGCTTCACTAATTCTTTTTCTTTATTTTTCTCTTTCTAAGAAAACATCGGGTTGACGCTCTTTATCAGGATCATAAGAAAGTTGTGCGCGCCGATAACCATCAGAGGTAATCGAAAGCGCGTGGAACTGCCCCCCTAGAGGATAGTGAAGCATGCCGGCAACATCGAGAATTTTCCGCTCTCGTGCGTGTAATGGGCCGTTCTCCTTCGTGCGATAGAGGCAATGAACCGTATAAAATGGAATGGGAGCGCCTGTTTCCTTGTCGCGAACGGCAGCTTGGTACATGGGAACGTGAGGGAACTGAATAGTGAGACGCGCGGGGTGGACATCGCCTGCGATAACAACATCGCCATGCTGTTCGCGAGGATCATTAAAAGCAAAGTATTGATAGGCGCCTTTCTTCATAGGCGAAACAGAGAAAACACCGCTGGCATCCGTCACCGTCCGAATGCCCCGCTGAGGGCCATCGAAAACAAGCGACGTGTTTCCAAGCCCATATCCATTGCCATCAACAACAATCCCGTGTAAGGCATATCCCTTCTCGAGAAGAATGCGAAGCTCCTGATCGCTAGAAATCGCGCAGGATTCCTGATGCTCGGGAAATCCCTTCGCAAGCGCAGTCAAAACGTACTTCTCAGGCGCAAGCGATGGAAACTCAAACCGGCCGTATTGATCGCTCACCACGCCATAGCGCGTAGCGCGCCGGAGTTCTGGTGTGCTATTTTCGAGGTCGAGGAGAATCTGCGCGCCTGCAACAGGCGCACCATCCGCAACAACCAGGCCTTTCAAGGTGCAGGGTTGAAAATCAACAACAAGGTCGCCAAGCGAATAGGCTGCTGCATTGCCATCGAGTTTCTCGAGACGAGCGTTCTTTCGAAAGGCAGTGGTGCCATGAGCAAGCAGGACAGCAGTTTCAAGGGATTCCGATGATGGTTTGTAGCCTGAAAACTGGAACAGACCATCGTTATCAGTGACTGCTGCTCGACTGCCTCCCACGCTGCCATTCGCATCAAGCATAGAAACGCCCCAATCAGGCAATGGCTGCAAGCCAAGATTGATCAATCTTCCCATAACCGTTGCTCCAATAGAAAGAGGGAAAATGAGATTTTGTGCTGCAGAAGTCTCGACAACATGCGTTGCTGGGATGTAGTTTTGTGCAGATATTTCCACCTGATGCTTGCCAGTAATCGTCTTCAGCGCAAACACACCGTCACTTCCCGTAACGAGTTCATCTCGAAGCGATGGGTTAAGGATATGCGTTAGGGTAAGATGCGCATTGGCAATGGGTTCTTGTGTCTGTTCATCAACAACCTTGCCGTTCACAAGCGTCGTAGGAACTGGGGAAAACAAGCCGCGCGCATTCACGTGAAGCTGAAGATCACCATCAATAAGCCTCTTTTCCTCCAACGGATGCTTTGTCATAGCGATAAACTGAAAGAGACGACGGTTGTTGGTCGCAATGTCCACAAGGTAGACGCCATCAGGAAGGTTGCTGCACCGATAGTGATTGTTTCGCTTCTCCAAACCGGGAATCTTCACGTCAAGCGCGGGGTATGTCATCGTAAGCGCAACGCGTTCATTCGTCAAGCCCTCAGCAACGAGGTCAAGGTTGAGCCTGCTCTCAAGCGAAAAAAACACTTTATGACCTGGTACAGAGATATTCCGCTGCATGCCAAAGTTATTGTCAGCTGAAAGAACAAAAACATCATAGAGGCCAGGAAACACAGGAACAGAAAATTCGCCACGCTCATTTGTTGTCTTCAACCTAGACTCAAGACATTTGTGATCATCACCCAACAAGTAGGCAGGCGCAACATGAACCCGCGCATCCTTCACGCCTCGGCCGTCTTCAGTAACCACGCCCTCAAGTGCAGCAAACGGCGCAAGCGTCACTCTCTCTCTAGGGAAATGATCCTGTTTCTGCAGTGCGCCATGGTTTGCTGGACGGGATGCCGACCTTGGAGCGATAATCGTTCTTGAAGGATAAGCCTGGATGGCATTCGGTTGCTCTGTTGGACGCATTGGTTTTGTAAGAAGATATCCCATGCTAATGAGGCCTGCGGCGCCGATGCCCAGCAACCAGCGTTTCAATGGTTTCATAACTACCTTATAGGGTTAACAAGTATAAAAAGGTTTTGTGTGAATTCTTTGTTCGCCCCATAAGATGGAACTTCTCTCCGATAGCGATCTTGCGTCATTGAAACAAAGCTAGATTAAGAACGATAAAACCTATCACCAACGTTAATCTTGTACGTGTAACAGGAGGGGACTTCGAGGATGTATGATGCTTTCTTTCTCGGACAGATGAGTGGTCTCCAAGGTCTAATATTCTTCTTGAGATCAACAACAGTACACGTTTCATCAAGCCAGAAAACGTCAATGGGAAATCGCATGAAAAAGGTGTGGATGCACGCAGACTCTGATGGTATCAATAGTGCCTGATTTCTTGGTAAAAGACGTTTAAACATCAATCCTCTAATCTTTTCATAAAAAATGTTACAGCAAGAAACATCTAGCTTAAGCCCTCGGCGTAAACGTAACTTGACAAGTTCTCCCATACTATGATATAACCAAATGAGGATATAAAAAGCTTAGCCAGAAAGCTTAAGCGAAAGGTTCTTAATAAACACATAAATCAAAGATAGTATGTCCAACAGAATGCGTTTATTCAAGAATTTTACAGCACTCTCAACGCTTCAGGCAACCGAGTATCTGCTACCCCTCATAACTATGCCCTATATCATTCGCGTCATAGGACCTGAAAAATTCGGTTTATTGGCATTCGCAACCGCATTCGCAATGTACTTCCAGATGTTCACCGAATACGGCCTAAGTTACACAGCTACGCGCGACATAGCTTACAATAGAAATAATAAAAACAAACTTGAAGAGATATTCAATAGCGTCCTAGCATTAAAAATAGTCTTATTAATCATAAGCTTCATCCTATTCTTTGCAATTGTCTTTTTTTTCGAAAAGTTCAGAGCAGACAGTCAGATATACCTTCTAACTTTCGGTGCAGTCATTGGAAACTCTATCTTTCCTTCGTGGTTGTATCAAGGTCTAGAAAAGATGAAGCATCTCGCAGTTATAAATATCATAACTAGAGTCATGTACACAATAGGGATTTTTATCTTCGTCAGAGAGCTAAACGATTACGCATACATTCCTCTGATAAACTCAATATGCTTAGTAATCGGCGGCATAATCTCATTGTCTCTAGTTAGTCAGTTGTCCAACATAAAGATCAGATTACCAAGCATGATCAATTTAAAGTATTGGATCATTAGAGGTTGGCGTGTATCATCTGCTACCATCTCTATGAATACATATCTCCAGTCAAGAACATTCATCTTGGGTCTATTTACAAACAATATGATAGTCGGCTATTACTCACTGGCAGAGAAACTAACATCAATTATCAACATGTTTCCACTGAGTACGTTTCTTAATACAATAATACCTTGGATAACAACGAACTTCAAAAAGAGTAAAGAAGCGGCATATGCCGTATTAAAAAAGTTGCAGAACGCGATAACAATATACTTCACGATAATAGTAATCATCTGTGAGATCTTCACTGAAAAGATTGTAATGTTATTTGCTGGTGCCGTTTACTCAGAAACGGTAGTCGCAACAAGGATTCTGCTGATCGCAGTATTCTTTGTCGGGATAAACGCCTTAAGAATGCAGTATTTTGTAATAAAAGGCTATGATAAGGTATTTTCAAAGATTAATCTCATAGCAAGTTTTGTCGGCATCGCATTGACAATTATCTTAACTAAATTTTATTCTTACAAAGGTACGGCAATCGCATTTGTGGTTGTTGCTATAATAACTTTTGTCGCAAGCGTTATAAAGTTAAATAATGTAAGGGTCGTTAAAAATGTGTAACGCAAACTGCATTATATTTGGAGTAAAGAATCTTTTCGGGGATATAAGGGGAAAAAGAATTCTCGAAGTTGGATCAGAAGACATAAACGGAAGTCTAAGGTCAATAGTAGAAGCTCTTGGACCAAAAGAGTATATAGGCGTTGACATTAAAAAAGGGCGGGGTGTAGATCGGATCTGTAATGTTGAAAATGTAATTAAAGAATTTGGAAAGAACAGTTTTGATGTCGTTATCTCTA
The DNA here is from genome assembly GCA_964374125.1 of Candidatus Woesearchaeota archaeon. Taxonomy (GTDB): domain Archaea; phylum Nanobdellota; class Nanobdellia; order SCGC-AAA011-G17; family UBA489; genus CAYJXL01. The sequence continues at coordinate 18,176 of CAYJXL010000005.1, forward strand.
CAGAGCTTCTTGAACATGTTAAAGACTGGAGATCAGCAATCTCAAATATCAAAGGTGTTTGTAAACCCAATGGCATAATCTTGATTACTACTAGGTCATACGGATTCGGTTATCACGCGTTCCCATACGACTTTTGGAGATACGAAGCTAATGACATGAAACATATATTCTCCGACTGCAAAATCATAGCCCTTGAAAATGACACAAGTGCTCCAGGCATATTTCTAAAAGCAAAAAAACCAAAGATGTTTGTCGAGAGTGACCTAACCGATCACAAACTTTATAGCATAGCCGCAAATAAAAAAATCAAGGAATTAAATATAGGTGATCTTAGAAGTCTAAGGCTTACACGTATCAGGTTTAAGCTCAGACTGCGAAAGTTACTAAAAGGGGTGTTTAACTTCTTTTTCCAATAACACAATGAAAATTATTCATACAAAAGACGTGTTCAATTGCTTTCTCTGTAACAAAAAAGGAACAGTAGTATACACGAAATTAAAAGACAGGATATACACCGTATCGGGCACTTGGGATTTCTATAGATGTAAAAAATGCGATTTGATGTGGCTCAACCCGCAGCCCAGAATCAAAGAAATTCCAAATCTCTACGCAGACTACTTCACACATGTGCCAAGTAAGAAAATAAATGACCGCAATAAGGCCACTAAAACAAAGTCGAACCTCTTTCGATTGGTCTTACCGCACTTTCGATACCCCCCCGTAAGTAAAAGCCGAATAATGCGCATGATGAGTAATATCCTAAGGCTTTCACCAACAATAATCGAACGTGTAAACAGAGAACTTAGGTGGGTCAAATACAAGGAGAATGGAAAGCTGCTTGATGTCGGATGTGGCAACGGTGAGTATCTTTCATGGATGAAAAGTATCGGATGGGATGTAACAGGTGTCGAACCTGATAAGAAAGCCGTTGCAAATGCTAGCAAAGCGCTTAAGATTCACACAAAAGAGATCGATAAGTTGGTGTTACCAGAAAAAACATTTGATGTGATAACCTTAAACCATGTTATTGAACACGTGCCAGATCCAACCGCGACTCTTAAAGCCTGTGGAAGTTTTCTGAAAGATGATGGGTACATTGTAATGATCACCCCTAATACGCAGGGCATAGGTCACAGGTGGCATAACCAAAATTGGTATGGTCTAGACCCACCACGGCATCTTTTCTTGTTCTCGCCAAAATCACTAAAAGAGGTGGCGGAAAGATCAAATCTCCAAGTAAAAGAGCATATCAAAACAACCACCATGACTCCCCACAACCTAAAAGCATCAAGAAGGATAAAGATGACGGGTAGAGCCGAACTAACCTGTAAAGCAAACATTCCAGAAATAATCTTCTGGAGGGGGCTTGGTACACTTGCAAATGTAGTCCGCAAGTTTAATTCAGATGAGATGGTAGCTATCTTAAAGAAACAGCGCACCTCTCAATTGGTGTAAGTTTTCCCTACCAAGAATTCCGCGACTGGCACCACGCACATATGAACTGCCACTATCTTCTGAGAATAAACGAGTCACCTAGGCTCGTAAAAGTTACTTTTTCACAAGAGTATCCAAGTTTATTATAAGAACGTAGTTTAACCTGCCTATAACAACGGTGCATGCCGCAGCAGACCCTATATTGCCCCTGGTCTCAGTAAGAAGACACATTCTTTTGATAACATCTAGTTCCAACAACCTTATAAAAATCAACCCGTCACCCTCTAAGATGAAATGGTACAGAAGATTTAAGCAAATAGAACACGCAATACTCATTCTCAAAAAACATGGTTTAAAGAGATTGCTCATAAGAATCAGAAACCAAACCAATGAAGGGATCACAAACCAAAAGACACAAAAAAACCAAGAAGCGCGAATGTATCAAAAAACAAGAACTATCAAAGGAGCCCCGAAAGTCAGCATCATTATTCTAAGCAAGAGTTACAAATTGCTCAACAATTGTGTAAAGTCTATTCTTGAAAAAACAGTATATAGCAATTATGAAATTGTTATTGTGCTAAACAACATGAAAAGAAACAAAAATGTAGAAATAAAGAATAAGCGCCTAAGATACCTCACATCAAGAGACACGTTTAATTTTTCAAGTCTAAATAATCTTGCAGTGAAACATACAACTGGCAGTCACCTATGTTTTCTAAATGACGATACGGAAGTGATAAGTAACGACTGGATAGAATCAATGCTCGAATATACTCAGAAAAAAGATGTTGGTGCTGTTGGCTGTCAGCTTTTATATCCAGACAAAAGCATTCAACACGCAGGAATTATCATCAACCCAAACGGTGTTGTCATGCATATAAATGATACTAACAGTGCCCCTCACGAAATCAGTAGTGTACACTACCGTACTGCCATAACAGCTGCTTGTTTGATGATGAAGAAGTCAGTATTGCTAAAAATCGGGATGTTCGATGAAAGATTTCCCTACGCGTACGGCGATATCGATCTCTGTTTGCGTCTTAGAAAGCAAGGTTACAAGATTGTGTACACGCCATATGCACAGTTGCTGCATCTTGAAACAAAAACAAGAGGTTACAGCAATGTGTTAGAAGAAGATGAAAATGCACGCAGGATGCTCCTCAAAAAATGGAGGGGGACCATCGTAAGGCACTAAAATATGAAAACCAAAGGTATAGCGTTACTTCACGATTATTTCAATCAGGTGGGTGGTTCCGAACGAGTTTTTCTACTGATCAATGAATTATTTGGCAAAAATGCAGACATATACACAATACTCGTAGATAAGAATGTATTAGAAATACTGAATCTCAAGAATGTAAAAACACTACTTAAAAATATCCCTTTCGATCATCGATATATCTTACCATTATTTCCCATGCTCAATAGATTCATTAACATTAAAGGCCATGATCTTATCATTAGCGATTCACACGCATGGGTAAAAAACATCAACAAGCCAAAGGATGCATTACACATCTGCTACTGTTATACGCCAATGCGTTATGCTTGGGACCTACGTGACTTTTATCTAGAACACGAGACATCAAAAGTCACAAGGCCATTTGTCAAGCTATTAACATCGTACCTAAGAAAATGGGATTACAAACATACACCAAACGTCGATCACTTTATTGCAATATCAGAAAACGTCAAGGCAAGAATTAAAAAGTATTATGAAAGAGATTCAACAGTCATCTACCCGCCGGTTGACATCTCTGTATATCGTCCTTCAACCAGTCAACCTGAAGAGTTCTATCTCATCGTTTCTCGTTTGATCAGCTTCAAGCGAGTCGATCTTGCAATAAACGCGTGCAAGCTGATTAAAAAAAAGCTCATTGTTCTCGGAAGCGGAAGGGAACTTGAAAGGCTTACGCAGCTCAAAGGCGACGACGAGAACATCCAAATTCTGGATATTTCTGGCAAAGATACGATTCCATACTATCAACGCTGCAAAGGTTTCTTGTTCTGTGGTGAAGATGATTTCGGCCTTACACCGGTAGAAGCTCAAGCATGCGGTCGCCCAGTTATCGCTTATGGCAAGGGCGGAGCATTAGAAAGCGTAATAGAAGGCAAAACAGGCCATTTCTTCTACGAGCAGACCCCTGAAGCATTATCAAAGGCAATTCTAGAGTTTGAAAAAATGAGTTTCAATCCAAGGATATGTCGAAAAAATGCAGAAAGATTCGACGTAAGAATATTCAAAAAACAAATAAAAACATTTATAGAAGACAAATACAAAGAGTTCAAAAATGGTAAAAAAAAGAATAATCCTCCTTGATATTGTTGGCTTCAACCTGGCATTTCTAGGAGCCTATTACTTGCGCATTCTCTCCGGAATCTTTGAATCAGACGGTGTCAGCCTCTCAATTTATAGCAACATTATAATCTTCTCAAATATAGTACTCATCTCAATCTTCGCAACGAATCATTTGTACAGCGAAAGAAGGGTTTTCACAACAGATGAATTTATCTCTATTCTCAAGTCTGTTCTGATAGTATTCCTCATAATAACAGCCACAACATTTCTCTTAAAAGAAACAATATATTCAAGAGCGATAATCTCTATGACATTGTTTTTCACGCTAATTTTAGCAACTATCATCCGAGTAGCCTATCATCATTTCAACAAACGACTCGATTACGTGCTGATACTCCCTAAAAATCAAGTTGGTGAAAGAATCGCAAAAAAGATTCTCGAAAGCCAAAACTTAGGTTACAGGCTCATAGGATTCATCAAGTCTTTAGGCGATATTAAAAGATTCCCTCAGGCAACAACAGTGTTCATAACTGAAAAGATAAACGAAGATGAGCTTACCGACAAAATCTCCAGTTTCAATAAGATAGAATTCAAGATTGTACCAGGCCTGTTGCATCTTATAACAAAGCAGCTGAACTTTGAAGAATTCTCAGACATACCGCTAATCACGGTCGAAAGAAAGTCGTCTAAGGAAAATTATCTAAAGCTCAAAAGAGTTTTCGATATTGCTACGGCATTGATAGCTCTTATAATCCTAAGCCCGTTGCTTATCATAATCGTCTTGCTAATCAAGGTAACCTCCCGCGGTCCAATAATTATCAAACAGCAAAGGCTTGGTCGTTACGAAAAGCCATTCGTATTCTACAAGTTTAGGACAATGAAAGCTGACCAAGAGAATAGAGTCAAAAATGAAGTGGACTACCTTTTCAAAGTAAAAAATGATCCAAGAGTAACATGGATAGGAAAACTATTACGCAGGGCGTGTCTTGATGAGTTGCCTCAGCTTTTCAATGTATTAAAAAACGACATGAGCCTCGTAGGTCCAAGACCTCATTTTGCAGAAGAAATGAAAAATCTAAAAGCCTGGCAGAAAAAAAGATTCGAGGTCTTGCCTGGAATGACTGGCTTGTGGCAGATCAGTGGCAGGCATGAACTAAGTTTCGACAGGACACTTGTGCTCGACTTGTATTACATTAACCACATGTCATTCCTCTTCGATCTAAAGATACTCATAAAGACAATGCCAGCCATTGTATTTTCACGAGGGCGCTGGTAACTTCACAAGCGCACTCCCAAAAATAGACTTCGGATTCTTATTAAATGGTTTACCAGTGTAGTTTAAATATCGATAGAATGCATAGCCATCCTCTAAGAAAACAAGCTCAAGTCCATCAATCTGTTGTCCGGTAAGCATCTTATAAAGGGGCGTATCGCACAGCGCGTCACCGAGATAAATGTCAAAGTTGTTAAGACCGTTCGAGTAAAGACAGCCGCTTCCTTTCGGATCGTGGTGCAATCCTTTGCCAACCATAAACACATATCGCAACGGCACATACTGATCACGATAGACGCGACCAACAGTCATGTTATCAATCTCAAAAACCGTAAAGAATTGATCAGAATAAAAAACAAATGGATTTCCAAGAACCAGGCGATAAGAAACGTCAGGGTTGGGAATACCGGAAACATCAGCGAGATTTGCGATGTTGTTCAAGATATGATCAGGCACAAAGATATACAACTCATCATTCGTGATATTCAGCGGAATCCCATAGAGCGCAAACTTGTAAAGATCACGCTCGCGATCGTCATCAAATGCAAGGAGATTGTAATAATTAAAGCGTTTCGCAAAATACTCGACAAACGCAGTCCTGTCGATCGAAGCAATACAGGCCCGTTCTGATGTTTTCTCGCGGATGGCACCCATGGCGCCCATAAACTCTTTGTTAAGGGGAACAAAGTACTTTGGTGCAGCGTAAAAAATGAATGCGGTCTGAACAATAACGAGAACGACAGTAAGGAAAACAAACAAATCAAAACGACGCTTGAAAACCTTCTGGTTATTAAGAAATGCACAGCAAAGTATAATCATAGGAAAGGAAGAAATATAGAGGAAACGATTGGCGTACACGACAGTATACAGCGACGGAACGAGGTAAGCAAGCAAGAAGACAGTTTTGTCATCCATTTTGATAATCGCCCAGGCAAGAGCTGCAAACAGCAAGAAATAGAACCCGCCATAGATATAGAAAACAGTCATGGTCGATAGCGAAGCAAGCTCAGGAGCAAAATTAATCTCAGAGGTTATCGAACCGAAACCTACTGCTAACGTTTTGATGTACGCCTTGGCAAGCAAAGCAGACACACCAAGAAGCACAACCGCTATCGCCAACGGATAAAGAGAACGAACGCGACGAGAAAAGAGCAACGACGCAAAGAACACAAAAAGCCCTAAAATAACAAAGGGGTAATAATAAAGAATAAACACCTTGCCCTTGCCATAGAGAGGAGTAAAAACATACGCAAACACAAGGATGGCCGCTTGCAACAGGATGCTAACAAAACTGCAACGAACATCACGAACAAGATTTCCTTTGCGGAAAAATCGGTAAACAAGAACGCTGGTGAGAACGGCAAAATAAATAACAATCCCAAAGATATAACCGTTCCACAGAAAAACTGGCAAGGCACTCGAGATTCCGCTTAAGGAAGCGTACAAGAACCGACGCCGATCCTGCGTCAAAAATTTATACATAAAAATCAAGCTGAGTAAAATAAACGGATAAACAATGGTCTCACCGCGATAGATCATAGGGTGGGATTTGGTTATGTTCGCCAGGGAAATACTGAGAAAAAACGCAACAAGCAATCCAATCTTCTTGTTATACATGAGCGAAAGCAGCACGTAACTAAGAATGATGCTAATGAGACCAAAGACAACTGGGATAACAAAAAATGCTGCGTGAACGCCCATGATCTGCGCAAACAGATATGGAAAAAGATAGAAACCGGCGGGATGATGCACAATGGCCCCCTCACCGCAATGAGCCATGGGGTTAAACGGGGAATACGTGTCTGTAGCAGCCATATGCTCGACAACAGTGTAATGGTAAGGGAAATCTGTGCCAGGCATTCCACTCCAATAGAAAACACGCAAGAACGCTCCAAAAAGCAAGATGATAGTTAACAACAAATAAGTATACCGCTGCTTCATACAAAGAACAAGAAAAAAAAGAATTTAAAAAGAAAGCGGTTTAAGATTCCACATTGACGCGGAGTTGGCCCACCTTCCGGTGACTAATGCCGGTTTGAGTATATGCTGCAATGAGGTCTGCCTGGAACCGCGAACCTGCAGTCAGCTCGGTAGTAGTACATGCACCAGTGGTGCGACTAAATGTCAGCTGTGAACCATCAGGAAATGTCGTTAGCGTACCTGGTGTCGTTAATTGGAAATACCCATCAGGACCAGCAACTCTGCAAACAGGATTTCCACCCTGCCGTGAATTGGAGAGCCACAAGCTAAAGGTATTCAGATCAGTGCCTGTACCTTGTGTCAACTGAACTTGGACTTCGCCATTGTTTCTAACAACACCGTCGCATGAAAATGCCGGCTGCAACAAACAGATCGTCGCGCCAAATCGTGCACCGCTGAAAACGCCCATTGCCGCTAGAACAGCAATCGCAACAAGAACAATTAATAACGCCCAACCATAGGTCATCAAGAACTCCATGGCTGCCTGCCCGCTCTTCTTCATCAAGAACCACCTCTTCTTCGCTTTGTCATAATGATTTCTGAAAGAGAGCGCCAGAGCTAGTATATAAAGTTAATTGTTCTGAAACAGCCATAAAAGGAGCAGAGATGTCTAAAACAGAAGTCGATAGCTTTATAAAGATTCCAAACCCAAAAAAGTATATAGTCTATATATGCAGTGAAAATGAAAGTATACGACATTCAATGTGCAGGTTGTGGCGCAGTCTTCACGTCGGAAACAGAAACAGTGCCGGCGTGCTTGCAATGCCTCTGCAACAGCAAGGAATTCAAGGTTCTCGAGCGCATGCAGTAACCAGCCGCTCCAAAGAATCTCGAAAGCAAGTAAATCACATATAAGCATGACTTCTACGCTATAAAGTGGAAAACAACCACAGAACTCCATAGCCGAAGAAGCATCCAGCAGTCAAGAACGGCATCGCAGGATAGAACTTGCCTTTTTCCCCCTTCAACAGCAACAGCAGCAAGGCAACGCTCACAAACACCGAAACAACCAAGGCCTGAAACCCATAGGTCTTCATGACGACGCCAGCAAACATCAGGGGAAATCCAATGTCGCCTCCGCCAAAGATTGCAGTCTTTCCCTTGCCGTAAGGGATCATTAAACCTGCAAACATCCGCAAGCTCGTTTGAATCTTTGCAAGCGCCACCATGTGCTTGGTCTGCCACACCGCAATCATGTCATAAATAGAAATCAATACCAACAAAATAGTAATGCTCCACAAGCTGAAGACAGGAACAAATATCGCGGCAAGCCCGCTGTAGATAAACAGCTCGCTGAGATTGTGAACAATGAGATTTCTTCGGACAACCTTGAAGAATGCCACGATAAACCCAGCCGCAAGCACCGCAATGTCCCCTAGCCATCCTAAAAACGCATACAATGCAATCGACAAGCAGAACCACATGCTCAGGAAAAACCAGAACTTCCACAGGCGAAAGAGCTTGAATTTCAAGAGGACAATCACGACAGCAGTCGCCGCAAGAATGATCAAAATCATCGGCAGGTAACTCGTTTCCTCCCGGAATTTCGGCCGTTCAGCCTGGTACGGCAGGTCCTTCCACACCTGCTTGGTCACTGTCACGTTTCCTTCCTGCACCGTTTCATAGGTGACATAATTGTGCAGCACGAACACTCCAATGACTTGGGCAAGAAAAAATAATGTCGTCAAGGTCAGCGTAACCATAACAGTGTGTTTCATGGCAGCAACAAAACACAACCCTATATAACCCTTCTGTTCACTTCATCAAGCAGCAGTAACATAGGCTTTTAAACCACCACAAGTCGAAAAATCGTATGCAAACAGCGCGCACAGCAGATATTGAACGCATGGCAGAAGATGTTCTCTGCAACAGCTGGCTGCGCGCAAGAACATTCACGCAGACGCTCGATGCTGTCATCTCAGAAAAAATAATGCGGGCAGATACGGGAAGGCCATGCAATGCTGGCTGCGGTGAACAGGTACGACGCGGAAAGCCGTATGTGCTCTACAACGTCATTCAGGACCATGGAAAAAACTTAAGGAACAACGTCACAAGCGCAGAGTATCAATTCCATCCTGGTTGTTTCAGGAAGCTTCTTCTAGAAAGATATAGCAGGCTCTTCGCCAGGAAACAAAACTGCGACGAAAAACCGTATACAGAGCGTTAAACGCAGTTATACAGGAAGAAGAAA
>CAYJXL010000006.1:0-26653 GCA_964374125.1 Candidatus Woesearchaeota archaeon
TAGAGGGATCTCTCTTGAAAACAAGAGAAATCACCCGTTAAGTTACACGGTCTAATGAAAGAGTAAGCTTTATAAAAACAATCGCGTGCGCCCCCTTATGATTGTGAGTTTTTTCCTGAATAAAGTGCACCTGGAGAAAAAAACCCTCCCAACAGCGCTGGTAAAGATTGAGACGCAGAACAACATTAAAATCAACAACATCACAGAGCAGGCGCTAGCATCCATCGCAAAAGAGAAAGCGCTGAAGTTTGACTTTTCGTTCGTTGTCAAGTACGAGCCAAATATTGCTGAAGCAAAGCTCGATGGAGGCATCATTTTTCTCACTGACGAAAAGAAAATGAAGGAAATCGTAGAAAAATGGCAAAAAGAAAAAAAGATGAACGCCGCGCTCTCCCAGCACGTCATCAATTTCATTATGACAAAATGCAACGTTCGAGTTCTTCAATGGGCGCAAGAGCTAAACCTCCCCCCGCATATCCCCTTCCCAAGGATTACGTCCAATGTTGAGGAAAAATAGGGTTTTAGACTGATTCTCCGCAAAACATTTAAAGTACACATAGTGCCCACAGTCGTGTTTGTTCGTCTTAAGCACCGCGGCACAAAAGAAGGCACCCAAAAGACATACGCCTACGTGGTCGCAAGCAGGTACACAAAAAGGGGGCCAAGGCAAAGGGTGAAGAAGTATCTAGGACGTGTGCACGTCTTCCAAAAACAAAAAACAATGGAATGGTCAGTCAGGAAAACGTTCCTTGGCACTATAGAAGAAATGATCATTAACGAACTGAAAATGCATGGCTTCCAAAAGAAAAAAGAGGGCATATGGCAAAATAAGGGGGTTTATGTGGACATGCAATTGAAAGTGATAAAAGACGATGCCGGCAATAATATATGCATCGCCATCAATCAAGGCATTTTATGCAGCTATACCTTAAATCAGCTATTTCATACTTCATGTAAACACAAAGAAAACAAGAAACTAGGAAAATGGCTCGGAAAAGCCCTCATTGAGGCGGGCTTATCAATCAAACCCAATGACTTTTTGCAGCTGTTTAACCTTATTGCAGAATGCCAAACAATGATCAACAATGCCAAACAATGATCAACAATGCCACACAATGCCAAACAATGATAAAAGTTTATATAGAAAAACTTCTTTACTAATTCTTGATGAATAATGGCTGAAAAAGACGCAGATTTGAAGGAAAACATCAAAAAGTCATTCTTTAAGGTAAAAGAAGACATAGAGACAATTGAAAGAGAAACTAAAGGAAATACTTGTGATATATCAAAAATAAACAAAAAAATGAACGAAATATACGAAAAAATAGATAAAATAGACCAATTTATCGAAAAAACAGGCAAAATAGACGATATTTTTTTTAAAAGTTCCATTGGAAATAAAGGGGTAGTCAATGATCAACAACAATCAACAATGATCAACAATGATCAACAATGCCAAACAATGCCAAACAATGATCAACGGTCAACAACAGTCAGCAAACAATTTGCGTTGCTTGACCAAACTTTTGTGAAAAAAGTAAGAGAACTCACAGATCGCGAATTCTCCGTTTTCATCAAAGTTTATGAGTTAAATGCGACTAACGAAGAAGTCCATTTTACTGATCTTGCCAACCATCTAAAAATAACTGAAGGAACTGTTCGGGGATCTGTTTCGCGAATTATCTCAAAAGGATTGCCATTAGTGAAAGAACGGTTTTTCAACAAGAAATCCTCACTTTTCATTGATCCAGCACTTTTTAACCCCCAACTGCTTCCTGAGATTATAAATATCAGAGGTATATCAACACAAAAAACTTTGGACGATAAAACCTTTCTGAAACCCCCAACATATTAAAACCCATTTATAACACCCAATCTAACCAACCATTTCAGTTAATGCTCTCTCTTGCTTTTACACTGCTGGATATATCATTTATTGTTCTTCACTCAAAGATTAGGAGCTCTCGATCCACCACTCTCACTTTTTGGTTTAAGGTCAATTGTCCTTACTGGCACATTCCTTGAAGCCTCACACACGGCATTTCTTCCCTCTTTTGATTTTTCGTTCATTTGTCATCCAAACCGTCCAAGTCAACGTTCGATGACCGTTCGCCGACCGTTCGTAGACGTCTCCGAACAGTCGGCGACACGTCTGTAGACGTCTCCGAACAGTCTTCGAACAATCAAATTCTGCAAGTTTATCGACGAAACTTTTAAAAACCTCTAAAAAAACAAAAGAGCATGGGTTTTTGGTGGTTCAAAAAAAGGAGTGATCAAGAAACGACCGAAGTCCAGACCACGCAGGTTTTTCACGATAATCTAAGATCTTCTTTTTCCCACATCAAATCCGACATTCAAGTGCTTAGGGATTGGCTTTCCTCAGTAAACGATAAAGACCTTGAAAAATCCAGAAAAATGAAAGAGTTAGAATGTCGTTTAGACGAGCTAGGTGAGGTTATCGCATACATGCAAAAATCACAAGATCGCCTTCGAGAGACCGTTCTTCGCTTAGATTCAGGCATTCAAAGAAAAAGTCTGCTCTCTTCCGAGATCGAAACAACATCTAGCCTAAAGAATCAAAAAGTAGTGCCACAAGAAGAAGCCTATTATCCAGAAGACGAGCCTGTCTCAAGTACTGTCTTTGAAACTTTAACAGAAACCCAGAACCTTCTTTTTTTGAAGCTAGGAGCCTTATTAAGAGAATCCGGCCAGGAGCGTATCTTATTCAAAACACTAGCTCAGGAAGCCTATCCTGGCAAAGAGTATAGTGCGATAAGATCCACAATCTCAGAGTATTTGGACATCTTGGCAGACTTCGGACTTGTCAATAAAACACGTCGGGGAAAGAGTTCCTACGTTCAACTCACAAAGAAAGGAAGAGAAAATCTCAGCAAGCAGAAACAACCTCTTGAAAAGAAAGTTCAGAAACAACCAAAGAAAGGCTAATCAAGCACCAATCTCATTTCGATACCCGCAGCTCTTGCAGTACTCGACTTCATCAGTCTCCGAACCATGATGGATGCCGACATGCAGTTTCTTGCCGCAACGCGGACAGGCTTTTCCAACGTCCCCTAGCAAGTCCCTTTTCGCCATTTCAACTCACAAGAAATAAAAAACAATCACGCTAAACAAAGCAAGGAGGAAATAAAGTAACACTTTCTTCTTATCAGAAATAAGTAGTATAATTGCTTCCAGCAACAAAATCCACGATTGAACGCTGATGATTTCAGACATATTTCGCTCCCGCAATGAGCCCAAACCCACGGTTGCTAAGACTCCGGCAAGAATCTCCACACTAGGGGATACGTTGACAGTTTAACGATAACAATGGCTACAGCAATTAAAACAATGCCGGAGATGTCAAACGCGAGGCTAACCTTCGATTTTCCTTTCTTGCCCATACACCAAAAAAGGTCGACTACTATTTATTGCTTTCGGCCATCAAAGAAAATAAAAGACAATCATGCTAAACAAGGCCAACAAAAGATAAAACCGAACCCATCATTCTCGGGTATTAGCCACACCCCAAGCCTTATATAGTTAGTGTACTATTTATCGTACTACGTTGATCATCGCAAAGGTCTTGATTGAAGAAGATATCAAACGTAAAATACTTGAGAAACATGGCGTGTATTTCGAGGAGATTGAAAATGGGCTGCTTCATGGAAAACCCTTATTTTATAGATCAAAAGAGCGTAAGTACATCGCATTTACAGTTCATCATCGATTTATCACGATCGTATTCGCATACAATCACGGCTGCGCATCAATCGTGACAGCGTATCCTTCATCACAATGGCAAAAGAACCTCTACAAGAAGAAAATGGCAAAGAACTAAAAGAAAAAGATCTCGCAGAACAGGTCGAGTTTGCTTTAGACAAAGAAGCGTTTGAGAGCCCATTCACTTGCTGCGGCAAACAGACAACGACAAGGAAGAAATCGCTTTCAGTGAATGGCATCGAGTTTACATATGAAACGCAACATTGTGCATCGTGCAGAAAGGACTATTTAGACAGCATACAAGGAAGGCGATTTGATAAGATCATCATGATTCAGAAGATGTTGGATGAGAAGTTGATTACGCTGGAGCGAAATGTTAACTTTGATGGAAAAGCCTTCTTCGTGCGCTTTCCTTCAGAGATCACCAAACAATGGAAGAAGGGCTCGCATGCGCATATCAAGGTCTTGAGCCCTGACGAATATTTGGTCAAAGTTGAAGCATGAAGCGCGCATGCATAAATGTGTTATAAATTCCTTGAGTGCAAAAGTCATCACTGGAGACCTGCACTTTAAAGGGCTTAAAGAGGTCATGTTCATTTAAATGAGTACTATGAAATATATCTTTCATCACAATCATATATATATATCCTTCAACTAACGTTTTCTCATGCAGCAGAAAGAGGTGCTTATTATCGTTGGTGTTCTTGTTGTTGGTCTTTTCCTCTTCAAGCAAGGCACATTGTCTGGTCGTTCAGTCTTCAAAAACTACGTAACGTACCCAAATCAAATAGGTGAAAGCGTCATCACGGACGCGTATTCGGGTTTGGTAGCACAACCAACAGGTGCTGGAACTGGTGGTGGGAGGGTAAATGTCTGTGGCGTGACCTACTACGAAGTGAAATGTGAAGGCACTGCTTCGTTTGGTTGTTATCCTGGAGGTGCCAGGCCGATTGTTCGAGAGGATTGCCGTTACGACCCCAGTCTTTGTGGCCGTTCTATTGAAGGCGCAAGAGAAGATTCCGAAAGTAGATGCAGTGATTGCGTTGTCACACAAGCCGAACAAGCGGGAAGGAATTGTCAAGCATTCTGTAGAGCAAATCACCCTCAATGTGAAGCGATCTGGTTTCCACTAGGCTCAATAGATTGTTCAAGATCTTCATGTAATGGATACGTGTGCGAGGGTGGGGAAAGTGGTCCTGGCTCTTGCTCCTCCTCCGCGCAGGGCTTGATACAATGCATTTGTCTCGGTGCGCCTATATTTTAGTCCAACAATTAATGATTACAATCACCACAAGCCAAAAAGATAATGAGCGATCATCAATAATTTCTACTGTCATGGCTTATGCACCGTAATCTCTTCTACTTGATCAAAGTGCTGATCATAGGTGACAAGCTTATCGATTTCATATTCGGTCATGCAACTGACAACAAGTGCGTCATCGAAATCAAGCTTATATTTTTCCATAAATTTCATCGCAGTATAAATTGATTCAAGGCTTGGTCGAATGAGTTGGATTTTGAACGTATTGAGAAAAACAAGAAAGTCCCTCATCTTCGCGGCAGAGTGCAGTCTGTTGAAAATAATGAGCAAACAAGAATACAACACGAAATCCGAGGTATGCAGTGCTGTTTTTCCTGCAAAAGACTCGTGAATAAACTGCTTGCATTGTTCTTTATGAGTGTCTTGGAGGGCGATCTCAAGAAAGATATTGGCGTCAATGAACAAGCTACTTCACCCAGAGCTTCGACGCATCATGCTGTAATTCAACCGCAGTAACTTTGCCCCGCAATTCTTTTAAGATTCCTTCGATTAAGGGAAATGGATTATCTGATACAGGAATATCCTTTTGTTCAGCTACCCATCGCTGTAATGCCTCTGTAGCAGCCTTCTTTAACGCGCCTTTCGAATAGCCATACTTCTTCATCGCTTTCTCGCGGAATTCTCCCTCCAGCTCATTCAGTTCAATTCTTAGTGACATATGTACTTATTCCTATAAGGGCATATATAAATCTTTCGTTAACGACAGTATCTCCGCAAGTACAACGATACTGCATGCAGTCTCCATTGAGAGACTGCACCAAAGATCCTAATCTTTGGAGCCTGCCTCAGGGGGAATATATCCCAAGCCAGGGTTTTATTCGGGACTATTCAGACATATAACCGATTTAAACTAATTTAACCCAATTCAAAAGGTTCACATAAGAGATATTACCTGCACCATCATACAACATATATTTTAGAGAATATAGTCAACAAATTTCTTTAGTATGCGAGACAAAATACATCTTCCATCACCATCATGTATATATCCTCCACATTCTTCCTTCTTATGCAGCAGAAAGAGGTATTGATTATTGTTGGCGTGTTAGTTGTAGGATTCTTTTTATTGAATAATGGGATGCTTTCCTCTCTTGATACTCATGGCGCAACAGGGAATTTTATTGCGATGACAAGATGTGAAGACCCCTGTCGTACAAGCAGTCTTCTCTCGGGTTGGAGAGTAGTAGTATCTGAAAATTATCTCACACCATGCCGTATCATGCGCTCAGAATATAGCCTCCCTGCTTCCTAACATACAGTTATTTGACAATAAAGAATATGATAATAGTAAGGATGGTCGCTAGCCCAAGAAGCAAAGCAGTTCTTCGTTCAGCAAGTAGTATCCCAATACTTTCAATGAGTACGCAAATTAACGAAACAGTTTGTGTATCAATCATTTGTGGACTAACCTCGTCAAGCTTAATACAGTGACGCCGCCTGCAAGTACAAACCCGCCGATAACGGCAATAGCCTCTTCCTTTGCGTAGCGAATGAGCGCGGCACCTGTAAACACTAAAGCAAATCCGACGACATCCAACGCAATAATAAGTGAGTTTCCTTTCTTGTCCATGAACAAAAACAGATTAGCCACTATTTATGGTTTTCTACCCAAAAAACATAAAGTTTATATAATGGGTTATCACTTGTATTAACAGGTGATAACGAGTGATCATCTATTACAGTAAACATGCGCGAGAACAGATGATCGCTCGTGGGATCTCTGAGCAGGAGGTTCGAGAGGCTATCCAAAGTGGTGCAAAAATGATGCAAGACAATAAGATTGTCGCAGAGTACAGGTATTTTGCAGTCGTTTACAGTGTCTTCGAACAAGGTACCTACTTCGTTATAACAGTCAAACCAAGGTGAGAAAAACATGAAATGCCCAATATGCAAAAAGGAACTGAAGAAAGCAAAGATCCGCGAAGAACAGTTTGGAGTCTTTCTTGGCGAATATGAAGGCTTGCTATGCGCAGGCTGTAAAGAGTCATTTTTCGATGCTGAAACGACAAGGAAAATCGTCGAAAAAGCCAAGGAAAAGGGCATTTTTGGCATTGAAGGAAGAACCAAGATCGCTCAAAGCGGAAACAGCCTTGCAGTTAGGATCCCAAAGAAGATAGCTGAACTCCTTAATCTTAAAGCTGGCAAGGAAGTGAGGGTCCATCCAGTCGGGGACAAAATCGTGATTGAAAGTTAAATCAAGTTAGACTCTACAAGATATATCTTCAATCACAATCACATATATATCATTCGCAGTTCTTTTTCATATGCAGCAGAAAGAGGTTCTGACTATTGTAAGCGTTATTTTTATTGGAATATTACTTTTCAATAAGAAACCGATAGCATTGAGTGATCCACAGTCTTCCTCTAAGCTAGTAACAGGAAACGCTTATTATGGAACCTGCATAAACACTTGCCAAACTTATGTAAACACTCGGTTTGCCCAACGTCCTCCAATAGATCTTGGGGCATTCGACGTCGAGTTTCCAGTATTCCCTCCCCTCCCTTCGGCGGGTAAATGCACCGCTGGTTGTAACAAATGCAACCTATATTTTCGCGACGGGCATACTACACAATTGAGTTACCTAGTTAAGCCTTATTGGCATACCCTTTAGATTACTAGAGATGGGTAACATTTATTCGCAAATCCAGAGATCGTTAATATTCACGTTCCAGCGACCTTTTCGGCCATCCCTTCGGATGCAGTCTTTTCCTACCAATAGCCCCTCGCCCTCGCGTTCCCATCGCTTCAAGAACGGGTAATACGTCGGTCTCGGATGTCTGCCAGTAGGTTCAAACAGGTCGCTCACAAAGATTTCAACCAGCGTGTAATTGAACAACCAGAGATATCGTTCCGGCTCTTGGTCTTTCACTTGTTCAGCCCGCAATCGGACACGGTTCCATCGAGGATCAAAGGTGAATGATTCTCGCTCCTGCGGCGATATAAAATAATATTTCGAATTCCGCACAGGCTGTCCCGTATATGCGAGATGATCGAGCGCTACAGCAAAAGCCAGAAGCAAAAGAACAGTAACAACCTCTTTCTTTCCCATAGGGCAACAACACGCTTTGATTATAAAAATCTATTCATTAAACGCGGCAGATCTTTTTGTTGGCCTCGCCAAGTTCCCAAAAACCAGGTTGGCCATTGAACTCACACCGCTGGCCAATGCTCCCGCGTATTGCTGGTGGTCCACCAGTGGACTGATAGTAGCGCGGGTCGCGGTAAGCAACGTTCTGGGTAAAAGGCCCGCTCGATTCCTGTCTCGGCACAAAAACTTTCGCAGCCTCAAACCGAGGATTATTGACATGTCCAGCAACAAATGCCCTGCCAGTAAAGTCCTGATTCAACAAAAGAACAAACGCGAGAACAGCTCCAACCAGTATGATCTCTCTTTTTTCCATGGGAGTACACACTCTTCAGAACCTTAAAAACCTTTCTAAAAAAGTTATCGTCGTCGCTTCACGAGCTTCTGGCATTCAGGGCACTCAGATCCGAACAACGCGCACAATCCAAAGACCGCGAGTACGATGCCCCATTCTGAAACGCTGAAGTTAAAGAAGATACCCATGCTGTTTAAGATAAATACAACGCCCAATAACAACATCACCCACGCGCACATGCGTGAACATTTGCCGCATATCATCTCTAAATCACCCCCGTTTGATACGCAAAGAAAGAAAAAAGAGTATATTAAGCTATTGCTACAACTCGTTTGGAGTTACGAAAAGAAAGACTAACAGGAACGTATACAATCTTTGTACTCTTGCGTGCATGCAAACTTAATAGATTCATAATTCTGACTTCTGTATATGGGGTTGGACACTCTTTGTGCATTTTCTTGGCAAATGGTTCTTTGATAAAAACACTGCTCTTCGCAGGTATCGCCATGGCTCCCATACGTAGGGGTTCCATATTGCGCTGCTCCTGTCGAATATTTGCCGCGCAAGCTTCCAGAAAAAACAGCTAACGCCAGCACAAGAACTACTGCGATTAAAAATCCCTTATTGTCGGTATTTGCGATGCTCATCACCTCTCGTCTATTTGTTATGCCCTATCGTAGGGATTATTCATATTTAAACCTTTCTCTTTGAAGTTTCGCGGGAAATGAGCGTCTGAAGCTCTTCTTGGAGGCGCTGTCCCTGCTCGCCCAGCTGCCGCAAATTCCCCTCAACGTTCTGCTGCAAAACCCTGATGTCCTCGACTTGCTTGAGCAGCATCGCCTTCGCTTCAGGGAGCGGTTTTTTGACAAGAACCCCCGCACCGACATTGACAAGAACATAATGTGATTCCTTCACTTCCGATTCCACATACACACCTGCGCCAAGCGAAGAAAACGCCTTGCTTCCTGGCTGCACGTTCTCAAGATCCTCAACGTGTTGGGCCATCATGAGAATCTCTGCAAGTTGCTGGTTGAGAAGAGCATGTTGCTGTTGGAAATGCTTGACATGTTGCTCCAATTCCTGAAGCTCCATATATCTTTTCTGGACGTCTTCCTTCTCGCTCATTTTTTTGGAGTTTCCTTCGGCTCTTTCTTGATGCTCCGTTGCGGCTTCGGTCGCTCTTTCGCTGCTTTTGACTTTCGTTCCACAATAGTAATGTTGACTTTTTTGAATTCCCTCACAACCTCGTCATGCGGCGCATTCTTCTTGATGGGGAGGGTGAGGGTGAGCGGCTCAAGATGCTCGATGTTGCATCGCCTTCGCTTCACTTGGCCATCGATGAGAACAAAGTTTCTATCAAGCACGTCAACAATCACCACAGTCTTTCCAGCATCCCGTCCAGCGGTCTTCACGCAAGCGCGTCCGATATCAAGCATGATGCATCATCCTCGCTCGTTCGATCAGTAATCGTTTCGTGCACCGCGCGCACAGCACTCCGCCATACAATCGCTCAGGCCTGCGCATGGTTTTCGCAAGCTTTCGAATCCGGTGCGGGCGCTCTCGAGGAACACCTCCCAATGGAAGATGGCACGATGCGCATCTCGCCCGGCCAGGTTTCTTTAGTTCATAGTACACCCCGAGTCTCCCCCCCGGCAATTTCTTGAAGACTTTCCTTGTTGACCGTGATCGTTGTCGTGGTGTTGGCATGTTAGTGCACCTTCAGAATCTTTCGCAGGATGATGCTGAATATGATTGATGATATCACGTAAGTCCCAAGCCATCCAAATTTTAACCCAAAGATGCTCAAAAGGTCGCCGTTGTCTTTAAAGGTAACCCGTAGCCAGCTGAAGATGAGCAGCACAGGTATCATGGTGATGATTAATGGCTTCAGGGAGTTCTTCATCACGACAGCATTCTTCCGCATGACTTCCTGATTCAGCTGGAGCATCTTCGCAGGGTCCTCCTTGAATTTTTTGATCTCTTGTTGAAGAACCTTCATCTCATCTTTCGTCGCCTTCAGCAATCTTTGGTCAGTAAAAAACTTGTAGACGAGCGTTATGAAAAGCGTTATGATGAACGATATGGCTATCACGCCCCATCGAGCGCTAAAGTTGTTCACGACAGGTCCAAACACCCAGTCGAAGAACTGGTTGAGTGCCATTACTCCATCACCTTTCGCAGCGCAGGGTGCATGTCCACCATGTGTTGCTGCGCAATGCTTTCATAAAGATTGTATACAATCATGACTGTCAGCAGCAAGCCAGTGCCGCTCGTCAGCGCACCAGTAACGTCAGCAGCTGCCGCAAGGACGCCGATGCTGATGCCTCCAAGAATCGTTAATGGCTGAATATATCTGCTGAGGATCTGCTCAAGCACGCGAGGGTCTCTCCTGAATCCTGGAACTTGAAGGCCTGATGCCATGATCTGCTTCGCCTGTGATGCTGCATCCATTCCTGAGGTCTGCACCCAAAAAATCGAGAAGAGCAGTGAGCCTCCAACCATAAAAAGCATGTACGCAGATGCGTGCGCGAAATCAATGAGGCTGAGCGCGCCGGTGATGATTCCTTGGATAATGTTTGGCGGAAAAAGCCACGCAACAATGCCTGACGCAGGTGTATTTCCAACAAATGTGCCAAGCCACGGGTGGCCCCAGTTTTCGAGAAGCCTCGCCCACAGCTGGATATTTGCGATCAGCGCCGCAGTGAGAATGACAGGAATGTTGGAAGTATACAGGAAGCGCAATGGCCATCGTATTCCATGCCCTCGGATTCTTCCAAACGAAAGAGGTATCTCGATTTTTAATGCCTGCGCATACACAGACAGGACAAAAACAGCGACAGTTGCCAGGATCGTGCCAAGCGCAATGGCCGCGCCCGCGGGATTTTTGCCTATCAGCGAGGTAATCAAGACCCAGACTTGGCCGACTGGCGCTTCGCCTGAAGCGAACGCAAACGTTCCTGCACTCGTCAGTGGAGAAAACGCGCGAACGATGATTGAACTAGAGACGCCCGCGGCAATGAACAATGAAACGCCCGACCCAAATCCGTATTTGCTGACGACCTCGTCCATGTAAACCACCAGAAGTCCGCCGAGGAACAGCTGAAAGACCAGCAAGAGCTCCATCGTGAAGAACGCGCTCGTTCCTATGAGCTGCTGCGACGGCGCCAAGCCGCCCATGAAGACATAGACTGCAGATTCAAAGATAATGAAAAAAATCGTAAGGATTTTTTGAATGCTCTGAAAACGTCGGCGTCCGTCAGCGTTCGTGGTATCAAGTTTCAAGATGCCTGACCCTTTCAATAGTTGCAGCACAATCGACGCAGTGACAATCGGCCCAATTCCCAGCGAGAGTAATGACCCAAAGCTCGCACCCAAGATGATAGACAGCGACGCAAATTGTGATAGCGCATTTTCACCAAGGCCGAAGAGGGGGATGGTCGAAAGAACAAAGAATGCGACAAGAGTGATAATGGTCCACTTCAGCTTGACTTTAAACGGCAGTTTCCGTTCAGTCGGAGGTCGTACTTCTGGCAGGTATGAGACGATGCGTTCAAGGAGCGCCATGGTCAGCCAAGAATAATCTTTCCTCCTAGTTTTTCGATCTTCTCCCTTGCTTTGCTGCTGCACGAGGGAATCGTGATCGTGTATTTTAACCGCGGCGTGCCTTTGGCAAGCAGCTTCGTGTATCCTTGTGCTGTGAGATTAACTTCTTCAACAAGAGGCAGTGCTTCAATATTGATAATGAACGGTTCTGTTGCATACTGCTGTGGCCGCTTGAACCCATGATGCCCAAGGTATGCGCCTCCCGCAATCTTGAGGACACCCGGATTCTTCTGTTTTGCCCGCTTTCCTGTCCCCGCCATCCCACGGCCGCCGCGGTTGCCTGCGCCCCGCGCTTTCTTCTTGCTGCCGCAGCCATGCGTCTTCGAGCCGCGATACTTGACAACCTTTTTCCGCCTGTTAACAGTCATGTTACATCATCCTGCGAAGCAATTCATTGATATTGCTCTTTCGATAGCCAAGTGAACCGCCAAGTGAATACTGTTCCTTTATTCCTAGGCTTTCAAAGCCATGGACAGGCGGCGTTAGCTTAAAAAACAATTTAAGTCCTGGAATGTCCTTGAGTTCTCTCTCGAATGCGAGAACCTCGTCGACAAACTGCGCAAGCGGCATCTTCAGTTTGTCATTTACGTACTCCTCCGTCAGTCGCTTATTGCCGGGTAGCCTCCCTCGCTTTTCCAGCAGGATCTTGCACGTCTCCTTGTCGATTTCACCCCATGTTGCTGCGTCCCTCACCTTCGTCAGCATGCCCACGTACTGGGGTGTGTTTGGTATGAGTATGCAATGATGTTTCTTGTACAGGCGTAAGAGCTCAAGGGTCTTTCGAATGCCGACAACCATGCCGGGGTTGCCCTTGAGGCGGACAATTGCAATCATCTGTTGTTTCATTGCTTGCCGCCCTCAACGATCCCAGCCGATGTGTAATACTCTGGTTTTACCTTGACTGTAGATAGGTGCTTCAATGCCTCAAAGCAGGCCATGATGAGGTTGAGCTTCGTCCCTGTATGGCCTATAGTCTTTGAGTAGATGTCTCTAATGCCCGCAAGCGCAAGCAGCTTTGCGCATTCTTTTTCTACGCAGAGGCCCGTGCCTTTCGGCGCAGGCATAAGGCTGATTACGATAGATCCGCACTTGCCTTTGACTGTGAAAGGTATCGAATGCGGGGACGCGCACTTGCATTCCCATGAACCGCAGCCCATGCGAATCTTGATGACGTTGATCTTGGCATCACGAACAGCCTTCTCGCGAGCAGGCACAGTCTCGCGCGCCTTGCCATAACCAAGGCCGACGTAACATTTTCTGTTGCCAACGACTGCAAGCGTCGCGAAACTCGGCTTGTTCCCCTCAGGGGTTTTCTTCTGGGTCTGGCGCCAGATCGTGCGTTTTCCACCCCCAAACTTGCCCTTGGATTGGCCGATGGCAAGCAGGTCATTCTCCAAACCTCGTAACAGGCAATCTGTGATTTCAGCCTCTAAAATTATCTGACCCTTGTCAAGAAC
This sequence comes from Candidatus Woesearchaeota archaeon, assembly GCA_964374125.1. Taxonomy (GTDB): domain Archaea; phylum Nanobdellota; class Nanobdellia; order SCGC-AAA011-G17; family UBA489; genus CAYJXL01. The sequence goes on from CAYJXL010000006.1 coordinate 13,483, forward strand.
CTCATCAATGTCTTTGATTTCACCAGCTTTGACAAGCTTTCCAAGTCTTGTCACCGGATTCCAAGAGTCCTTGTCGAACGCTTTCTCCAGTTTCTCCAACGATGCACCTATAGGTGCCTCGACCGTTTCTACAGCCGGTTCAATTCCAGGTTCAAGCTTCTTTTCTTCCATGGTCTGCACCAAGTTCTTGCTGTATATTCTTGATAATAGAGTCTACCGAAACGACGTTTTTTAAATGCTTTCCTTTGATGCGATCTTCCGAAGGAAAGACATTGTTTCCATGAGCAATGGTTATGCCCGCATCAAGTGTGCCTTTGAGTGCTGCAAACAAGAGCGAGCCTTTGGTTACGCGATAAAGCCCTATGTCAAGTATCGCCTCTCGAATCTTTTTCTGGGCTGCTTTCCTGCCGACAAGGTATCCAACGAGGTAAGCAACTGGTATGTCCCTGCGTACTTGCTCGAGTCCATACTTCTTGAGCTCGTTGGAATGTGCGGAGGCAACGACACAGTCACCGCCTTTCTGATAGATGATTATCTGTGCGAGGATGTTTTTCAGCGACTTCCTTATGACAAGCCTCGGTTTACCCGAGCTGGCCAGGCGAAATCGCAGCCTGTAGTCAGTTTTACCGAGCCTTTTTCTCTTGGGTGGAAGTATGGTTATTCTGCGTCTCATTGTTCACTAAGTTATGTTCCTCCATGTAACGTTGGATATGTTTTCTGCTTCTGAAGAAGCCGCCTTTTGAAAGGGCATAAAGCTTGCCAAATGTTCCAGAACCGATCTTCTCTGTGCCCTTGAGGTTTTTCAAGAATATGCGTTGCGCGCGAATCCTCCGCATCCAGCTTGTTTTTACATGAAGCCTTGCAGTCTTCTTTCCCTTTCTGCTTCCCAGTCCTCCCCGCCTCCCCTTTCTTCGCTGGACAATCATTTTCTTTCGTTTGAATCCTGAAATTGCTGAAACCTGGTGCTTCTGCACTGCAAGATCCTTGATCAAAGACCTGATGTCTTGCTTGGTGATTGCCTCCTTGATCTCAGCTAATCGCGCAGGATCAAACCAAACCCTTGTTTCTCCGCATTTCAGCATCTGTGCAGCAAGCCGTCGTTGTGTCATGAGTTTCATCGTTGTTCAAGAACCTTTCTTTTCTCTTCTTTTTCTCGCCGCTCTTTCTCTTCAGGTGTCTCTGATGTTGGTGCTTCTGCAGATTTCTTTTTCGCGGGTTCAGTAGCCTTCTGACGTTCAGCAGCCTTTTTCTTCGCTTCTTTTCTTGCCTTCAACGTCTCTTCAGCATGACTGATGTACGCATCAATGTCCTTGACATTCAAGACTCGAAGCTTCAGCTCTTTGGCCTTGCGAAGAAGCAGGAGCCTTTTGTGCATGCCAACCGTGCCAGCAATGGTCACAGGGACTTTCGCCGAAAGAAGCTCGCGTTCATTGCAAACAAGAATGACCTGATGGCCATCCGGCGTCAGTCCCCGCACTTCATGTGGGGAAGACCACCCAATGGACGGTTGTCGCCTGTACCCCTTGAGTTTTTTCCGCATCTTTGAATGCTGCCCTTTCGGCGCTCGCCACTTCAGTGCAAGCGACGCGATCTTGTGAGCGTCCTGCCTGATAAACGTGGGCTTCTTGCCTTTCAGCTGGTTTCGTATGGTAAGCATATTTGTGTTCATGTTACTCTGGCTTTTCAGTCAAATAGATGCCGTCCTGAAAGACGCGGCGGTCTCGTTTTCTGATCTTCGTTGCCGTTTCGATATTCGCTGCAGTTTGTCCCGCTTTGTTGAGATCAACAGACTCAACAAGGATGACGTCGCCGTCTATGGTCACTTTGACAGTGTCAAGGATTGTAGCCTTCCGCGGAATTTTCTCGCCAAGGAAATTGCCGATGAGCATCTTGTTTCCGTCGACTTTAACCGTCATGGGAAAATGGCCGGAGCAAATTTTCAGCTTGTAGACATATGGTTCATGAACGCCGCGGAGCATATTCTTGATGTGGGCGACGATCGTGTAAAACATTCGTTTGTACTTTCTCGTTGTGTTCTTTGTTCGCACGACGAGCGCGCCGTCTTCTTTCGTGATTTCGATGTTTGGATAGCGAAACAGCTGTTCACGCACGCCTTTGCTTCCTTTTGCCGTAATGTTTCCATCAGTGACAGTGACTTCCACATGTTCCGGCACTGCTACTCGCTCCTCAAATGCAAGGTTCATGGCGTTAGTAGACATACGCAATCACCTTGCCACCGAGTTTCTTCTCTTTTGCTTCAGCATGGGTCATTATTCCTCGGGACGTCGAGACAATAATAATCCCGAAGTCCTTCGCAGGCAGGTAACGCTTCTCAAACTTTTCATAGCCCTGCTTATGCACGGAGAATCTCGGCTTTATTGCCCCGCATTTGTTGATCGCGCCGATGAGATGAATCATCACAGCGCCGCCCCTGTTGTTTTCATCAGAAGTATAGTCTCCGATGTACTTGTGGTCTTGCATGATCTTAAGGGTGCTTAAGATAATCTTTGAAGATGGCGCTGCAGCGCACGTCGTCTTCCCGGACTTCGTCGCGCTTAAGATATTGCTCATCACATTTGCTAATGGGTCATTTAACATGGTTCATCAGTTGTATTTTTTGAATCCGATCTCCTTTGCTGTATCTCTGAAGCATTGTCTGCACATCTTCAGCCCATAGTGCTGAATGTGAGCTCCTGTCCTTCCGCATCGCCTGCATTTTCGATGCAGATCACCGCATGTTCGTTTCTTCGGAGCATTGTGTTTTATAAACTTTGCAAGCTTTTCTGGCTTGCTTCGGAGCTGCTTGAATGCTTTGGTATAGCTGCTTGTAGTCATGTTACCTCTACCTTATAGGTCTTGCGAATAAACTCAATCGCATTTTCCTTGGTTATCCGGTGCCGTTGCGGTATCTTTGCCGACCGAAGCAATCGACGCTTGACGCGGTAGCCTTTGCGCATGAGTGTGACAGCTACCTCAAGGCCAATTATGCCTATGCTGGAATCATACTCCACCGCGGGGATATTCAGGTACTCTTTGATTCCAAAGGACAGGTTGCCTGTTCGATCAAATTTTGCTTGAGGAACGCTGTTGTCGAGGGCGGCAAACAATCGCTTCAAGGTCTCGTGCGCTTTCTTTCTTCGGAGCGTGGCCATGCATCCAACTTCGAGTCCAGGACGTACACCCCATGTAGGTATGCGCTTCTTTGTTTTGCGCACAACAGGCTTGGTGCCTGTAATCTTTGCAAGAAGTTTCATTGCCTTGTCCAGTTTGTCGCCCGGGCCGCCAGTGCCGATATTAAGCGTAATCTTCTCCAGTACAATGTTCCGCATCATATTGTCTTGTTTCATGTGTGTAACTGCTTGTCTATGGTAAATGCATAACTTTTGAGCGTCTCGATAAGTTCATCGCCGCTCTTGACGACAATTCTGTCCTCTTCAATTCCCTTGAAATGCTTGATCTCGACAAGCGTCCCGGTCTTGCCGATATGCCTGCCTCCAGTAAGGAAGACAAGAGCGCCATTTTCAAGCTTGATGTGCTTGGTGACTTTCATGTCTTTCAGGGATACAACAACTGTATCGCCGCTATGATAGGCGTCGCGCTCCACAATAATGTTTTTGCCATCGTAAAGATTAAGTTGAACCTTCTTGCCTCGAAGAATAGTTTTGTCAACGATCTTGCAGAGCTTCGCTCCAGCCGCCTCCGAAGATATCTCATGAAAAATGAAGTTACCTCTAAGGTCATAAAGCACAGTATAGTTCTTTTGCAGGTCTGGAATGCTAAGAATGTCCATGACCCCGACAGGAAATCGGTGGTCTTTTTGCGCTCGCTGATCAACAAAAATCTTGCCGTCGTGAAGAACCTTCTTCGTCTCTCTTGTTCGCTGCGTTAATTGAAGCAGGTCGCGGAGCACGACATTCAAGGGCAGCGAGCTCTTGATCCTGTGCGGCCCCGGGCTCTGTCGGGTGACGAAAGCATTGGCCTTTCGCTTTATTGGCCATGATCGTGGTGTAACAAGTCGTTTTAAGTGGCTCATGGTAGTACTTTCTTAGTCTCCATCTTTTTTTTCCTCTGCTTGTCATCCAAGTTGAGCTCAATGATCTGAACCTTGGAAGCAGGAATGCCGATGCGCACTTTGGTGCCGTCTCGCTTGACACGCTCAATTCCCTCAATGTAAACCTTGTAATTCCTTATATCGACAGATTCTATTTTTCCAATCCTGTTTCTGAACTCGCCGCGCATGGCTTTCACGCGATCGCCCTTTCGAAGGCCGGCATTGCGGCGTCCATGCTTCTTGCGCAATTCGCGTGAAAGAGACGCTTCAAGCATGCGCCGTCGTAAATGCAACGATGCATGATAGCGATACTTGCGCTGCTTTCTTGGGCTTGTGCTCGATGTCCAATGCCGTGAAAATGTTTTCATGTTACAGAATGATCGTCGCCACCTTTGCTATTCCAGGGTATCTGTCTGCAGCTTCCTTTGCGATTGGTCCCTTCATCATGGTCCCTTTTGGATTTCCTTTTTCGTCCTTGAGAACGACAGCCGCATTGTCTTCAAAGCTGACGCGTGTTCCGTCGGCTCTGCGGTACTCCTTCTTCTGTCGCACAATGACAGCGTACACAACCTGCTTGCGCATGGATGCGACTCCCTTCACGACAGATGCAAGTACAAGGCTGCCGACGCCGGCAACAGGCATCCTGCCTTTGACTGTCTTCTGCCCTATGATCGAAACGATGCGAATCGTCTTCGCGCCGGAGTTGTCACATGTCTCAATCTGCGAGCCATGGGGCAATGCTCTTGTGACGTTTGCTTTCATTGCTTTCATTGGCGAACAACCTCAATGGTGACAAAATTCTTTGTCTTCGAAATTGGCCGTGTTTCCATGATCTTGATGACGCTGCCTTTTTTGACCTCAAAGCACGGCGGAACATGAGCCTTGATTCGGGTTCTCCTCTTCTCATAACGCTCAAACTTGGGGATGAAGTATTGTCTGACGAACTGTATTGTTGCTGTATTGTGAAAGACATCTTTGACAACTTCGCCAGTAAACAGTCGTCCGCGAAGTTTTGCAAATCCATGAAACGGACAATGTCGATCACTGCAGCTCTTTGCAGGAAAAGGTACAGGCACGCCGACATCTTTCTTCAGTTTCATCGTTTGACCTTCTTCTTGAGCCTGTCCTCGGGCCGTCCCACAAGGCTCTTGCCGTCAATAGTTACTTCTCCGTTGTCAACCTTGACGCGCAAAACAACCTGCTCCTTAGGTACCTTTTTGAGAATATGATCATTCTCCAAGGTGAGAGTATTCCGCGTTTCATCAACGATAGTTCCCGCAGCCCCAACGAGCGAGTTGTTTCGAGCTGCGACTATTGTTACTCCAAGTCCTATCATTTCGTGTCGTGCCAGTGTCCTTCTTTCCATGGTTAGCTTAACTCGATGCTTTCAGCTGAAAAGCCGAGGTTTATGAGGGCTTCTTTGGCTTTTTGCTTGTGATCTCCCTGCAGTTCTATGACATTATCCTTCACAGTCCCGCCACATGCAAATTTCGATTTCATTTTCTTTGCCACGTCTTTGATACCAATCGATTTCGGATCGATCCCCTTGATGACAGTGATCGTCTTGCCGAATTTCCGATGTACAGTCGACACAACGATGCGCTGTTCACTTTTGGCTATGACCTCACAAACGCAGAGCTCTTTAACGAGTCCGCATTTTGGACATACATTCATGCGTGTTGCTCTTTTCCTCCCTTTGGTTGTTGAGCTGGTGCAGTTGCTTTCATCACGCGTTTCTGATGAAGAAGCGTGTACAACTGCGCGATCGTTCTGCGGACGAGCCTTGGTCTTCCAGGGTTCGCAAGCGTCGTGCCTGTTGCGCGCTGCATGTTGAGCTTGATAAGCTCTTTCTTGAGCTCCAGCAGCTTGCCTGTAATCGCCTGTTCAGGCATCTGTTTTAGTTCGCTTTTTTTTAGTAGCGCCATCTTTCTCCTTTGATGCCTTCTTTGTTTCTTTTTTTGCCTTTGGCTTTTCACTGGCCTTCAGTTTTTCAATAGCTTCCCCGTTTACTTCCTCAGCATGCGCCTCCCCCTTCGCTTCTACAATCCGCACTTCTTCTTTCTCTGCAGGCTTGGGTTCTTCGAGCTTCGTTGCCGTATCTTGTTGCGCTTCATGGATGAGGTACTTGTCAGGCAGCTCAATGTCTGGCGTCATGATGGACACCTTAATGCCAATGGTCCCTGACTTGAGGCTTACGCACGCGATTGTCTTCTTAATTTTGTTCTCCGCAATGTCGCCCGACTTCTTTAAATAACCAGCAGAAAACCGCCACGACCGTGCGCGTGCGCTTGGTATCTTTCCGGAAAGCACAATCTCGGCGCCAATTGCGCCAGCGCTGATAATGCTCTGCAGGATCTTGTAGCCGACGGATTTGAAGCGCTTTGAACCAAAACGTTCAAGGCTATATGCAATTCTGTCCGCAACATAGTGAACGTCGAGCATGGGGTTTTGAACCTCCCCAATCTCGATCTGCGGGTTCTCAAGCCTGTATTTCTTTTTAAGGTACGCGGTTAGTCTCTTGATGTTGTCTCCTTTTTTTCCGACGACGAGTCCTGGCCGCGTCGTAAAAATAACAATCTTCTCCCCGAGCGGTGTGCGGTGAATCTCAGTGTGCGAGTATCCGGTCTTTGCGAGCACCTTTGACATGTATTCCCGAATCTGGTGCTCTTTGATCTTCTGTGAAACAAATTGGCGCTCGATCATGGCTTTTGCTCCCTCATTTCCTGCTTCTTCGGCTGTCGTTCTGCGGCAATGATTGAAACGTGTGCTCGCTTCATCTTTCTCCTGCGAAGTCTGCCAAAATGCCACGGCGTTGGCGCTTTGTTTGCGATGATGGACTTGATATACAGCGATTTGCTGTCCATTCCTTTGTTCTGCGCGTTCGCTTCAAGTGACTCGAGGAGCAGCAGCATGGCCCTGGTCGCTTTCTCTGGATAGCATCCTGCGGCAATCCTTCCTTTCTTGTGGCCCATGTCTCGGTTGAACCTTCTAAAGGGGATCGCAATCTGATGAACAGCCACCCGCTCCAAAAGATCCTTCGATCGCTGCACGCTCTTGCCCCTGATGAAGTCGCAGATTTCCACCATGTGCTTCTTCGACACGGGAAGGTCTCGTCCGTTGGCAGTTGCAGTGTTTTCCATGTTATTTTGCCTTTGACGCTATCGCTGTGCTTGATTTGGTGGCGCCGATGCCTGGCGCTGAATGTTCGACCCTCTGCCGCGTCAGGACAATCTCTCCAAAATAAAGTCCGATCATCTCTTCAGCAATGGTAACGGGCTTGAACTCCCGGCCATTGTGAATGTGGAGAATAAGGCCGACCATCTCAGGAAGCACAATCATGTCCCTGCTGTGGGTCTTTACTGGTTTCTTGTACTGGCCAGATTTTGCTTTTCGAATTTTAGCCAGCAACTCTCTATGCTGCTCAAGAAGCCCGCGTGTGATGCTTCGTCGCTGCCGCGACGGCAAAAGCTTCGCTAGTTCTTGAATGTCCATTTTTTGCAGTTCATCCAATGTTTTTCCGTGACAGCGCACTTCTGGCATGTTATCGTCTTCGTCCTGTCCTTCGTGAACTTACCTTTCCAACCTTTGCTCCAGGCGACGTGTTTCTTGAGACTGTCTTCGGCTTGCCGACATGTCTGCCTCTGCCGGATCCGAATGGGTGATCGACAGCATTCATCGCGACGCCTGCAGTAATTGGATACAGCTTCCCGCGCGCCCGCATCAAATGATGCCTTCGCCCAGCAGTCACGAAAGGCTTGTCGAGTCTTCCGCTGCCGGCAATGACCCCAATCGTCGCCCGGCAGAATGGATGAAAGACGCGCTGTTGCTTCGACGGAAGCTCGATAGTGACTCCATCAGCGCCAGCGCCAACAACTTTTGCAAAGCTTCCAGCAGCCCGCACCAGTTTTCCGCGATCAGCAGGCCGGATTTCAATGTTGAAAATTTCTGTCCCTACAGGAATATTCTTGAGCGGCAGTGTGTTCCCCACACGCACCAGCGCTGTAAATCCTGTCGCGACAGTGTCATTGACGCGGATTCCCAGCGGCGCAAAGATATACCCCCGCTCTTTGTTTTCATAGTCAACAACTGCAAGCGGCGCAGAATGCCCCGCGCAGTCCACGATGTCAACAATTCGCCCCTGCAGCACTCCTGCGCGTTCCATGTTGTCATAGACTCTGTGGTTCACAGCAGCAACCCACCGGAACGAATGTGCTCTATATGTTGGGCCCCCTCTTCCGCGAGCTTGAAGTTTGAGTGTCTTGCCCATGCTAGATCATCCCCAGTTGCGTCGCGATATCAAGGGCAGGATTCTCTGGCGCGAGCTTCACGTACGCCTTCTTTTGGCCTTGCGGCGTGATCACTGTGTTGACTTTTACAGGCTTAACATTAAAGGCCTTGGCGACTGCCTCGCGTATCTCTGCCTTGTTCGCTCTTTTTGCAACAATGAGCGTTAGCTTGTTCTCCGATTCCATCAGTTTTACAGCCTTCTCAGTTGAGATAGGGTGCTTGATAACAGTGAACGGGTCTTTCATGTCTTCTTCGTCACCTTCTGGGGAGCTTTTAGTTCCTCAACCACGACATTTGCAGGTTTCCCTCGGTCTAAAAATAGGCCTTCTTTGTGAAGCTTGTCGAGAGCTTGTTCAGAATAAAGCGTCAGTCGTCCTGGAACGCCTCCTGGTGCAAGCAGGTAGATGCGCAAGCCTTTCACAGTAGCGACGTCAACGCCTGGAATATTCTGTGCTGCCTTCAGCAGGGGGCAGGTGTCGCCCACAACAATGAGCGGACCGGTTTTTGTCTTGTATTTCCGTCCGCGCATCTTGCCTCGTCCATGTCGCACCTTGCGTTCAGCAACGCGTGCAAGTTCATGGTCCAGCTTGAGTTTCATAAAAATATGCTCAATCTCTTTTGTCTTTGCAATAGCTTCAATCTTGCTGTCAAGAACAACCGACAGTTCTGCAAACAGGTGCCCGCGCTGCTTGACAATCTCAGGCATGGTCGTTGCAGCAAGTGCAGATCGCAGCGCTTTTTTCTTTTCTTTTTTGTTGATGCCTTTTTCAAGAATTTTGTACGCTTTTGGCGGGTGCGATCGTCGTCCGCCAACTGTCATTGGCGCAAATGCGCCGACCCATCCGAATTGCGTTCCTCTCCGCCATATTGTCTTGCGAGGCACTCTTGAGATGCCGTGGCCGTATGCGGTCTTGAAGTCTCTTCTTCGCCTAGAAAGTTCTGCAGACGAGCGCTGTCCTGCCTTGATGTACGCGCCGTAAGGCTGGCGTGATGCGCTCTGGGAAGCAAGGAATGCCCTCATGATAAGGTCCGGCCTGAACTCTTCTGTAAACTGCTCCGGCAGCTCAACAGTTTTTGCTTTGTTCCCCTGCAGATCAAAACAGGATGCTTTCATTGTTGGCTCTCTCTGTGAACATAGGTTATCTCATGAAGATGCACTTTCTTCGGCCGCCGCGTTTCTGTCAGCACAATCGGGCGCTTCTTTGCTCCTGGAATAGAGCCCCTTAATAGTAAATATTCTGTCCTCACCAGTCCATATTTGACAAATCCGCCCTTTGGGTTGACGTCCTCGGGTTTGGAACCGATGCGCATAATCTGTTTGTTGTACTCAGTTCTTGTATGATACCCCATCTTGCCAGGCTGTGCCACCGTGAACAATACATGCCTCGGTCGCCACGGGCCTAAGGATCCAACGCCGCGCTTGACTTTTTCAGACTTGTGTTGCCGGATCTTGACGCCAAAGCGCTTGACTGTTCCTTGGAATCCCTTGCCTTTTGAGACCCCGTGAACATCCACTAATTGGCCTTCCTTGAAAACCTCGGTGATCCTAATTTCTTTCTGCAGCAGTCCCTTGCCGAATTTAAGCGCCTCTTCTTTGTTTTTGCCGCTGATGCCAAGCTCAAGAACATCAGGTATTTTCTTGACAGCCTCAAGGTGTCTTGGGTTTGTGTGAGCCACGAGTTTTATGGCGTCGAAATCAGTGATTTCTTTTCCAGGGGCCTTTCGTTGTGTGACATACTTCTTGTCGCTCTTGTCAGAGAACACCTCAGAAACAAGCTGCAAGCCATCATGCGTGTCTTTGTAGAACCGAAGAGAAACAGGAAGCAAAGGCGGACAGGCAACAATGGTTACGGGCATAAATATCTGCTGCCCCTTGGTGTGCGAGCCAGGATTATTGTCCTTGCACAGCACGTGCGTCATGCCGACTTTGTAGCCGACGAACCCAAGCAAGCTGACAGCATCTTTTTCAACCCATGTCTTGATGCGCGGCGCTATCTTCTTCGCGCGCACGCGAGGCCATACCTGCATTGAGCCGCGTCTCGGCCAAAAAAGTCTGTTTGCGCCTGCCATGGTTCTGTTTGTTTTTGAAAGGTTTTTATGCTCTTCGTTCTAGAATCAGCGACTGATTGTGTCTACAGTAGGGGTATCTTTGCCGATCAGAACGCAGTTTATAAACATTATGATTCGCAAGATAACTATACAAAAGTAGTAACAAACAGAAAACTTTATATACTAAGGTTGGTGTCGAATGCATATGCGCAAATCTCCCATCATCGAGGAACCAAATCAATTTTGGACGGTTCACCAAGTTCCTTATAGGGGCAAAAGAAAACCAGTCGACCTCTTGAAGGTACCTCTCGATCATGGAAAGCGTAGGACGCAAGATAGCTGGTCGGAATTCTCAAAGGACGCTCGTTCTCGTAATGAGTTCTACGTTGGAGACGTTCCACTCTATCATGCTCTGTTCTCAACATTGTATAAGCACAGAAAAGGTCCACAACATAAAATGATCGAAGGCGTCCGTACATTTTTGCAACAACAGTTCTGTGATCATTGGCTCACGACATTAACGAGGGTCACGTATATGCCGTCAGGAAAAGACAAAGTGACGCATAATTATGGGCAAGCCGATCGGTACACAGTTCTGGAAAGCATGGTTGGTCCTGACGAACGTGTAAAAGATGCTCGTAATAGTAGAGCGTACAAAGCCTTGTTCGGAACTGATAACGTTGGAGTAATCCACGATATCTACCAATGGATAACAAATACATTCTTCGCAAGAATAAGCAATTTGCTCTTTGATGGCAGTAAGCCAGAAAAAAAGCTGGAAACTGTCGCGAGGTTCGTAGCCGATGCTGATTTGGCGCTCCTGGATTGCGGCGGGGATCCGCAGTGCTCGTATTCTGCGCTTGGGGTACGTGTACGTGCGAGCGAAGCGAGCATCGCGCAACAACTCGCGCCAACATTAGAAGCATTCTTAGAGTTCTCGCTGCCATCTATGCCAACAAGGCGCCGGGATGAATATGAATCTCAATTAAGAAAAGAATTCAAATAGAGTCCGCGTTAATAATCGTCTTTTTCCGAGTCTTTTAAGCGAAACTCTTATAAATGAACGTATTTCTCTGAATAAAGGTAAAATTAAGGAGTTAAACTAATGACAAGAACAATATTGCCTTTGGCAGCGATGGAGAAGCTCTTGAAGAAGTCTGGCGCAGCTCGCGTTTCTGAGGGCGCAAAAGAAGCAATGCGCGAGGTTCTTGAAGATTACGCTTCCCAGCTTGGAGAAAAAGCAATCAGGTTTGCCCAGCATTCTGGCAGAAAGACTGTCAAGGGTTCTGACGTAAAATTAGCCGTAAAGTAAACAAAATAATCTACTGCAGTCTCTTCAAAAGCTCTTGCATAAGAACCTCGGCAAGGATAACGTCGCCAAAGTTATGCATGTTCCCACGCTTCGTCTTTTTCATTGTCCCAAAGTTCTTTCATCTTTAGCTGTTGAATATGGTGAAGAGATTTAGCATGCCAATCCATCTTCCGGAGAGCGAGAAATGCCTTCGTCATGCGTTCAAGGAGATCGTTATACGTCTGTCGAAGGGTATTCCTTCGCTTTATTGAGCTGTTCAAAGACATCTTTCTTGAGTTGAATGGTAGTTCGATTTGTCATACCTAAGTACCCACTGTTAGTCACATCAAAAGGATAAGCATTGCGCTTTGTTTCACCACATCGCACGAAGTTACAACGGTATTCTCGTAATTCCTTCAACGCGATCAAAATCAGCGTCGTCAGTAACCATGTCGTGAACGCCGAACTGTTCCATGATAGCAACATGAAATGCATCGCGTGGCTTGAGATTGCATTGTTCCATAAACTCAAGAGCGCGTAGTGGAATCAAAGGGGATACTTCTTTGATTTCAAGGTTGCGTATGCTATAAATTTCCTCGATAAATGCACGCAATTCATGCTGAAGTTTGTTTTTCACATACACACACATGACTTCATCTAGGGCGAGCGAGGAGGTTATTGCTTTCTTGCCTGCAACAATTTGGCGGGTTATTTGTCGCGCACGGTCTCCCTTCTTTCCACTCTCCCCACGTGCAATAATAAAGAAGTTAGCATCAAGATACATCAGAACACTTCCTCATAAAGCCGGTCGCCATACACCAATTTCTTCAGATCAAGATTATAGTGCTTCGCTCTCTCTTCCCATATTTTGACAATATCCTCATCAGCAACCTTGAGTTTGATCGTCTTACCTTCCATCTCTAAAATGATTTTCCTGTCTTTAGTGAGCCCTAAGCTTTCCCGTATTTTCTTAGGAATAACAAGTTCGCCTTTTGCGCCTATAGACAGCTGTATCATGCAAGAACATGGGCAAGCGCATTTATAAATATTTCGGAATTGAAGTCGGAAATATTCCGAATAGACTGAAGAATTTTCGGAGTTAATATGCGTTATTATATCTCCGTAGAAGTAGTAACAGATAGAAAGCTTTATATAGGGGTTCGACAGTACGTTCTTAGCAACAGAGGAGATACCAACCATGAACACAGCAACATTACCAAAATTCGAAGGAACACCAATCATCCCAGAGACCGTCCTCGAAGTAGGATTTCTTAGAGGAGACTTCGGCAAAGCAGTGCTCGAAGAACTCACCGGCAGGGTCCAAAAAGACTTTGGTGGAAATGCCGCATTAGCCGTTCTTCAATATAACCACAAGTTAGACGTCGTGGAGGGTTCTAATGACTATGCAACCGCTCTCCTGAACGACCTTGATTGCATACGAAACGAACATCTCAGCACAGCAACGCTTGCAGATTTGGAACATGCGAATCGTG
>CAYJXL010000007.1:0-26574 GCA_964374125.1 Candidatus Woesearchaeota archaeon
TTTTTGTCTGCGGAACCACTGAAACAGTTTCGAGAGAGAACTTTCTTGGTGAGAGAAGCCTAAAAGATGCTGGACCCTCGATTTGTATCTTCAAATCAATTGAAAAGATTCTGGTTATTGACAGGTGTTCCTTGGACATTTCCAGCTTCATCGCAAGAAAGTCTTCAAAAACGTTGAATATTCTCAGAAAAATAATGCACAAAGAATATGAACCTCTGGGATCATACAATGTACATGCTCATAACGCTCTCCATTAGCAACATTTATATAGTAATAATTACTAGAATCTATTACTATGGGGATCTCAAAAATAACCAGGAACAACCAGGTAACGTTGCCAAAGGACATCAGAGAGCTAAAAAACCTGAAGGAAGGGGACAACGTGATCTTTGTTGTTGAAGGAAACAGGATTGAGCTCGTCAAAGCCAACAAAGATGTCATAACAGCCACTGCAGGCTTGTGGTCAAAAACAACAGAAACAGGCCTTAGCTATGAAAGGAGAATAAGAAAAGTCTGGAGCAAGAGGACATCAAGATGATTCTTATCGACACGAATGTCTTTGTTGATCATCTCCGAGGACATAAGCCCGCGACAGAGTTCTTTGCATCCTTAGCTGCAAAAGACGATGCAATCTTTTCAGCAATAACAGAAGCAGAACTTATTGCAGGAAAGGAATGCAGTGATTCAAACAAGAGAGGGCTTCTGCTTCATTTCCTTCACCGATGGGACAAGATACCTGTCTCAAACCAGATTGCCCTTGTGGCAGGGGATATCAGCAGGAATTACGGTCTTGAAGTTCCTGATGCAATCATAGCTGCTACTGCGCTTGTGAATAAGGCGAAAGTTGTTACGAGAAACGTTAAAGATTTCAAACAGATATCAGGTCTTGAAATAAGCGTGCCTTACTAATTCCAGCTTCTTGTCTGCATAGTTTTACCATCTTGAATCAACCATCAAAGAGAGAACCAGAACAAACATTCGAAGGTCCAGCATCTTATTGTACAGTCCTCACCAAGAGATACCTATCATCCGATAAGCTCCCAAGCCACAGGGAGATCGCCGCTATTCTGCAACCATGCCAATGTACTCCGGTGAGCTCAAAAACTCTTCCTCCTTGAGCGAATCAATAATAAAGTGCACCTGGTGCTTCTCAATGGAGAAATGCTCGTCAACGTACTCAAGGAATTCCTCAAGGTTATTGATGTTTTTGAAGACGCAGTCAACCATAAGGTCATATCCGTTGTTGATCCTGTAGCAGGTATTGACACCCCTGTGGCTGAGCAGGTAGCTCTTCAGCGGCTCTCGGTCATTCTTTTTCACCTTCAGCATGACCTCTGCCCGCGTGTAAAATCCAAGCTTCTGAAAGTCCAGCAATACTGTAAATCGCCGAATGAGATATTCCTGCTGCACCTTCAGCCGCTCAAATATTGTTGATATTGGTATCGATGTCGCCTTTGAAAGATCTGTCAAGGTCTTTCGTCCGTTCTTCCGCAGGTGCGCAAGCACCAGAAGGTCTTTACTGTTGATCATATGCTCCCTCCATAAAGTGATACACAGGCGAATCGCGGGGAAGGTTATACTTTTCCATTATATTATAATAATGCATTAGAACATTAGAATAAATGAAAAAATTTAAGAAGGGTGCCGGTGTCTTTTCAGTATGTTCCGGAAAGTCAGCAAGATCGGGCCCAGCACCTTGATGATCAGTCTTCCCAGCAAGTGGGTTAAAAAATTCGGGATCAAGAAGGGCCATGAGCTCGACGTCATCGAAGAAGGAAACGTGTTGAAAATTCGAAACGCCGCGAGAAGATCTGATGGTGCAATCTCCGTTCATGTTGCGAGCGAGACGATGTTGAAGCGGGCTCTTATATCAGCGTATATCGCAGGTTATGATGAATTGAGTCTTTCGGTAGAGAGTCACATAACAAACGATGTCATCAACGACGTTCTTGAAACCCTCTTGGGCTATGAGATTGTCGAGCACAGCGCCAACAGTTATCTTATCCGCGACGTGGCCCGAGCGATGAATACCGAGTTCGATGCAATCTTGCGGCGTTTGTTTTCAATGAGCCTGTCCATGAGTGAAGAAGTGCTCGCAGCATGCAAGGAAGGCGACGTCGCGAAGATGGAGCGAATAGCTGCTGTGGAGCGAACGACAAACAAGTTTGCTAACTTCTGTCTTCGCGTCTTAAACAAGGCAGGTCACCCTCAGCATCAGAAATTGCAGACGCTCGTGACACTCGTCAATGAGCTCGAAAAGATAGCAGATAGCTACCGTGACATTTGTCGCCAAGGAAGAACGAAAAGTCCAGCATCGAAAACCATACAGGCTTTGGTAGAAGCGAACGCAGTCCTGAAAGACTTGCACAAAATGTTTTATGGTTTCGAACCGGACAAGGCAGAGAGCATAACGCAGAAAAGACAGGCAGTACAGCATGAATTAATGGAGATGATTCGGAAGCATCACACAGATCACGCGCTTCTTGCTCATATGCTGTACCTTGTCACAATTCTTGCGCATATGGAGTATGTCATTTTCTATCGATAAAATCGTCGAATCCTCGGGTCTCTTTTGATGATTGCTGTGAATGGGCCATTTACACGTTTGATGGACGTCAGTTCAGCACAGTCAAGAACCCGCACAACCGACGTTTTGATCTCATCTTTGTTGTCACGATACAGCGCGAAGCCAAGCATGCAGAGCGCATTG
This sequence comes from Candidatus Woesearchaeota archaeon, assembly GCA_964374125.1. GTDB lineage: Archaea > Nanobdellota > Nanobdellia > SCGC-AAA011-G17 > UBA489 > CAYJXL01. Next base: position 2,711 of record CAYJXL010000007.1, read on the forward strand.
TGTAGTGCTACATATGGGTAAGCATCTGGAAGCTCACCACGGCTAAGTTTGCAACGCGATACTTGGTTGTAGTGCTGTCGATATTCTTCCAAGTAGGGGCCAGCTTCGCGGGGTAACCGGTGAAAGAGCGTGAGCGTCCGATCGACGTCGATAAGTGGAGTCCCGCGGGTTGCAACGCCATAATCAATGAGAGTGACAGATCCGCATGAATCTACAAGAGTGTTTGTTTCAGAAATGTCATGGTGAATGAACATGCGCGGAAGCTGTTGAAGGCGGGGAAGAACTTCCTCATGGTATGCCTCAATCAGATCGTCAAGAGCGTGATCTTTGCCAGGTTCATATTCAGAACTCAAGCGACAGCGCTTCCCATCGTATGGTTTCTTGCCTTGAATCGCGCGCATAAAGAACTCTGCCTTATAGTCCAATTCAGAAACCTGAAGAACCTTTTCAGTGTCTGAATGTGGAAGTGGATAAAAATGATTACAGCTGCGGAAAGCTTCCGTCGCAGCGCTATGCAGCGTCGCGAGCAACCGAAGCTGGTGATACCATGCTTGCCCTCGCAGGGATGTCTTGACCTTCGCAAGTGTTGGAAGATGTTTTCGAATCATGAAATGCGCGTACGTGCCATCATCCTGTCGAAGGCAAGTAATAGAAACAGCAAGAGGAAACGATCGCGGAAGGATATTCTCAAGCGCAAGATTGACGCGATACTCATAATCACTCTTATCGACCTTCATGACGAACTTGCGGCATCCACGCGACCTGAGTATCAGGACTGGATTTGTCGAGTTTGCAATCTTCTTGTATTCTTCAATAAGATGTCTTCTTGGTCTCCAAGCTATGTCGAAATAACTTAGTGCAGTCTCTTCAGATTTGAGCACGTCAATAGCTTTCTTGTAAGCCTCTCTCGTGCCACGTATATCTTTGTTCAGATGATGAGCCTCGCCAAGCTCAAACAGTTTGCGGAGTCTGTGTCTGCGGGAAGAAGGCAGGTTTGTTGCTCTTTCAAGGTATCTCAGTGAGGCTTTATCTCGGCCGAAGAGACCTGCAAACTGGGATGCGAAGTTATAGAATTCCCTCTTGATGCTGCTTGGATGCAAGAAAGATCCTGCCAGCATATAAGCGTTCGACATTATCAGCCATGTCAGGCCAAGGCCGCCGATATTTGTAGAAATGTAATCTCCAACTTCGCTTTTCCTTGCCCAATGCAAGCCGAGTCCTGCAGTAGTCGCCGCTCCAAAAATAACAGGGTGATCAAAAAGAACACTCAGCACCTTTTCGGCAAGGCCCTGTTTTTTTGAATATTCTTCCCTTCCCTGTTTCAGCAGCCTAGCATTCCTTAGTGTTCTTAGGACAGTCTCTGCAACCAATGAATAGACCACCGGCGTTCCAACAACCGCGCGCAATGCTCCACGCGTATTCATATTCGATCCAGAAGATAGTGCTTGCTCGGCAACGCCAGCGAGGGCTATTGAAGAACCGATGGCAAGCCCGTTGAATCTTGGATGGTTGATCAAGCTGTAGTAAGCCCTTTTGATCGAGGAATCTTTTGAAGATCCAAGCTTGAATCTCTGCTTCGCAAAATGTCCGTAGTCTCTCAGCATTCCGAGGGTGATATATGTCAGGTATCCTGGTAGAAGATAGCTTAGCTGGTCAATATGATTGTCTGCAATGGCTCCTATGAAAGTTGGGTCGACCTTATGCTCCTGGTAGTATATGTTCGCGCCAAGCACAGCCGCGCTAAGGCCTGCAAGAACCGGGTGCCTGACAAGAAGACTCAGAGTTGCGTCTTTCACCTTGGCTAGGGTATTCTTCAATTCCTTCATAACTTTGAACTCGAGATTCATGTCAAGAACGAATAAAAATAAAGAATCCTGCAGTAAGCATCAATCCAAGAGCGAATCCAATCAAGAACGGCGCAAACGCTTCCGTAGACACCGACGTCAAAATCTCAGACTTATTTTTCGTTGTTTCTTCTGTTGTGGTCTTGTTGCCGTTGCCTCCCGAGAGTGGATTTCGTTCGTTCTCAAGCTCGATCTTCGGCTTGCCTTGCGGCGTTTGGTCCAAGGAATCGCATGTTCCGTCCTTGTCCGTGTCGATTTCGCATCCTGATTCATCAACCGTGCACTGCGGCGTGGACACCGGGCAGAAATCATCCAGGTCAGGAACGCCATCGCCGTCAGTGTCTTCAGAATCTAGTGGCACTTCGTCGTCAGGGTTCACCGCAGCGGCAACAACGTTGAACTTGAAATCATACGTCGCGCCATGCAGTCCCTGAGATTCATCCTCGCCGCTCACATCAACATTAACATCAAATGTTCCTGTTTCCTCATCATCGATGTCAGTCGTGACTCGCGCATTGCCGACAGTATTGGGCTCAATGCCATTGATTTCCTCATTCTCATTGATGCCAATGTCAGAGCTTTCCATGCGGATAGTGACAGTTTCCAGCGAGGTCCCGCTTTCATTCTCAAAGTTGTTCTTGATTTCAAACTTCATTTTGACGCGCTCTCCAGCCTCAACTTCAATCGTGCTTCCTCGTCCTACAGAAGATTCAGCGCCGCTCTCGCGTTCTATCTTGACGCTGCGAATCTCAAGATTGTTCTTCACCTGCAGAAAAAGCTCCATTTCGTCGCTCTGCTCCGGCTGCGGACTAGGATTTGATTCGTTGATTCTATCAGCTTTCATCTTCAGTCTCCCAATCGAGAACCGCGTAGGATCAAGGTTGTTATTGACCGCGTCAAAGTCCCTCGGCACCGTAAGATTCACGGTAAACTGCCGCGTTTGGTCGCCGCCGCTCGCGTTCACAGAGCCGGAAAGGTTGACAAATTGAAGATTTGTTGTCTGAAAATTGTTGCTTGGAGTGAACTCAAAGTTAAAATTCTCGTATCTGAAGCCACTGCTCAGTCTGAGGGTAAACAGTTTTGTTGCATAAACGAGTCTCGTTGCGCCGCTCTTCTCCTGCGAGCTCCCGCCGAATTCAAGCGTAGATTCCTGAATATCAAGTCCAGCAGACACTAAGGGAACAAGTACCAAGACGACCCCCCACACTATCCACTGACGCATTAAAGCAGATACCGCTAATAAAATTTATAAATGTATGTTTTGAGGGCTGTGAAGCTCATAAAAACTTAGCTAGAAAGTCTTAAAAACGTCAATCGCAGCCCTCTCAGTATGGATAATGAGGCAAAGAGTTCTCCTGAGGAAACGCCAAAAGAACCGCCAGTGAACGATGAAGACAAGGTCAAGGAAGCGCTTGCAAAGAAATTCGAGCAGCTGAAGGACAAGCTCGAGAAGTTCAAAACCAAGCTCGTCAGCAAGTTTGAGGAGTACATCATTGGCATGTCTCTGTTGCCTCCTGAAAAAAAAGAGAGCACCGACATTAACCTGCTCATTCTCGTCGACGATTCCGATGTAAAAAAGATGACAAAGTGGGAGCTGAAGGACAAGCTTGTTGCCGTCATCAATGGCATCGCAGCAGAGATTGAGAAAAACATAAAGCCCGATGTCATGCTGATGAGCGAGCTCCGCGAGATCTGCTTCGATGGCAAATATGATATTCTCCAGCTTATCTCCTACGGCGCGTTCATTCACGATCCAAAGGACGTGCTGAAGGCATTGAAGGTTGCTGAGATCCATAAAAGCATGGTGCTCAAGAAGTTTGAGAAATACGTCGTGAGCTATGTCGCTGTCGGCAGTCTTTTCCGCGGCGACGCAAGGAGCAACGACATTGACGTTGCAGTCGTAATTGACGACACTGACGTCAAGAAGATGTCGCGCTTCGAGCTGCGCGATAAACTCGGCGCGATCATCAGGACAATAGGGTATGACGCCTCCGCAATCACGGGCGTGAAGAAGAGCTTCCACATCCAGGTCTATATCCTCACAGACTTCTGGGAAGCAATCAAGGAAGCGAGCCCAGTCATCTTTACGTTCCTGCGCGACGGCATTCCTCTCTATGACAGGGGCATCTTCACGTCATGGAAACTCCTGCTGGAGATGGGCCGCATCAAGCCGAGCCCGGAAGCGATTGACATGCACATGGACATGGGCGAGCGCCTCCTCGAGCGCGCAAAGGGAAAGATGCTGGGCATTGTTGCCGAAGACCTGTACTATGCCTGTTTGAATCCAAGCCAGGCCGCGCTGATGCTCTATGGCGTGCCTCCGCCAACGCCGAGAGAAACAATACGCCTGATGGAGGAGATTTTTGTCAAGAAAGAGAAGATATTCGAGAAAAGATACGTGGACATTCTCGCAAAGACGTTCAAGGTGTACAAGGACATTGAGCACACGAAAATCAAGGAAGTCAAGGGAAAGGACCTCGATGTCTTGATGAGAGACGTCGAGTTGTTCTTAAAGAGGATTAAAATCATGTTTAGCCAGATCGAAAAGCGGACGGAAAAGCGAAGAGCGATGAGTTTCTACGAAAACTGCATGAAAGTTATCGAGGATCTTCTCCAGGAAGAAGGCATTAAGTACACATCTGTCGAAACTGGTTTTAAGAAGCTCTGTGCTTCAGGAAAATTCCCCAAGAATTATATGCACAATATTAAGGAAATCCTGAAGATCAAGGAAAACTATGGCAAGCTGAACAAGCAGGAGATTGAAAAAATCCTGAGAGAGAACGCTTTCCTGGTGCGCGTTGTTGTGGACTATCTTCAGCGAAAAAAAGGCGTTGAGCTGGAGCAGGCAAGGATTGGCGTCAAGTACGGCTCAAAGTTCGGCGAGGTCTATCTCTTTGACGATGTTGCATTTATTGTAGACGACATTAACGCCCCGGAGAAGAAGATCAGCAGGGCAAAGCTCACCGCAGAAGGCGGGCTTGGTGAGATCAAGGACAGCGATCTCACTGACCTCGAGGATGCGCTCAAGAAGTTTACGATGCCAAAGAACGTCTTCATCAAGGAGAAAATATTTGAAGATCTTCGCAAGCTGTTCGGCAGCGACGTCGAAATATTGATAAACCGCTAGTCATCCGTAAGCGTATGCATAAGTGTTTAATAACAGTTGCGTTCTGGTTGCTTATTGTACATGGCGTGGTCTCCGCAGCAGAAACTACCGTTTCTCTTGAGTTGTTTGATCTGAATACCCAGAAGCCAATAAACAACGTTTTAACGACTATAACACTCTCTTCTGGCGGAAAAGAAATCGTGCAGTTTAGTAAGTACGTTGCATCGAACGTGCTCACCATCAAGGCTGAAGAAGGCCGCTACGAGGTGACGTTGAGGGCCGATGACCTGGAGACAGAAGGAAAAGATTACTTTCTCAAAGATGATCTGGAAGTTGGCGCAAGTTCTTCTTCAAAAGTGTACCTCTATAACACGGGCTCAATCAGTGGAACGGTGATCGACGAGCTCAGCAATCTGATAAGTAATGCCGATCTTAAGTTTGAATGCGCAGCAGAGTATGGTGAGCAGAGGCCTCTGAAGACCGACAAGTACGGATCATTCTCTCTGCAATATGCGCCAGTGGGAAGATGCAAGATCACCGCATACAGAAACAACATGGTTGGTGCGGAAATGATCACGCTCGAGAGAGGCCAAAGCAGTGATCTGGTAATCCGCCTTGAACAGAAAACTGCGTCAAGAAACCTACTCCCTTACGCCATTGGAATGGTGGTATTTGTCGTGCTTGTTGTCGTTATTCTGAAAAGATCAAAGATGCCAAAGTCGATAAGCACAGAAGAAAAGAAAGCGTCGATCACTCACCGAACGAGGGATATCATCGAGACGTTAAGGGAGAAAGAAAGACAAGTTGTTCAGGTGATTCTGGACTCAGGAAATGAGAGCACGCAGGCAAGAATAAAATCAGCGACAGGCATTCCAAAAACATCACTCTCGCGAATTCTTGAAGGCCTCAGCGCAAAGAAAATTCTCGAAGTGGAAATACACGGCAAGTTAAAAAAGGTGCGCTTAACAACGTGGTTTTTGGGAAAGGAAAATTGAACTGGTTTTAATAAATGGACCATAAACTAGCCTTCTTTTCAGTTTTGGTCTAAAAAAAGGCGCTATTGAAGAGCAACGATCCACCAAAGTTAATTATAATCGTCCGAAGTATAGTCTGAGCATGACAAAAGATTTGAGAGTCAGATCGACGGTGATATTCATCGCAGCATTGGTAGTGGTTGCAATCCTGTCGCTCGCAGCGATGGTGAAAGCACAGTCGATATCGGCATCGTTTGGAAATCTTGGTAAAACAATCTTATCAGCATATGGGGGAGGTCTAAAATGACAGCAAATAAGATCGTATTGATGATAGCAGTTCTAGCGCTAGTGGTTACGACAGTAAGCGCACAATCGTACGAATTCCCAAAGATGTTCTCCATAAGTGACACGATTGCAGGCACGGTGGGAAGAAATGCCGCTGCCGCAGACACGATCGCAATGGCGAATATATTTAAGATCATTGCAGAACAATCACCGAGAAGAAACATGAATTTTAACACATTCTTTGACGACGAAATAACCCCGAATCTTATAAGAAAGTATGATTGGGTCATGGTTGGAAACCCGTCAATTCATAGTGGTGTCAAGATGTTTGCCACAAAGAAGCTGCCAATGAACACGGTTGAATTGACGATTCATCAAAACCCATATGACAGCACTAAGATAGTCATGGTCTTCAACGGCGCAGAGAATCGAGAAGCTCTGGTCATGGCATCAAAAGCGATCGAGAATGTTTACCGTGCACAAGGCTCGGTAAAGCTTGCCTCAGTAAACTGTATCAAGGAAGACACGATCGCATATAGTCCCTGTTCAAGCTCGGCAGAGAAGGGCGACGATGGTTATGCTTATTTGAAGTATGCCAAAGAGCCAATGACGAACATGCCCCACCCTGGCGAGCCGCTACCTTCACCAAAAATCGCGCCATCAGAATTTGCGCCATCAATTGCACCATCAATACAAGAGCCACTCCCTCAACCAGCACTCCCTCAACCAGCAATGGCTGTAACGCCTGGAGAATTGGGTTCTGGCTCGGATCAAAAACAAGCGTACAATTGTGAATCCTCTTGTAAAACTCGATATGAAGAATGCATGATGCAGGAGATGGTCGGCATTGAGAAAGTATGCGTGCCAGAGTATGAATCGTGCATCAAATCCTGCTCAGGAGAGCCGGTCTATCAAAAGAAATCTTCTTCGCCGATTGACGGCTGTCCGCTCAATCATGATACAAAAAGGTTTGCACCGTATGGAACAAGGCTTTTAAACGAGAAGAACGAACCAGTATACTGTGACATTGATGGAAACCTTAAGTTACAAAAAAAGCATGGAGACGCTGCTCAGAACAACTATGAATGTGAGAGCAATGCTGCATCAGATGGCGCATGTCTCGACGTGCAGGCGCAGCTATCGATGTTGCAGAAGATCTTTAAGTTCTTTTCAAGCATATTCGGAGGCGCATAAATGAAGATTACCCAAATACTATTGATATTGCTGCTGGTGATATCAATTATGCCGGTAAGTCTGGCGACCCCACCAATAGCGCCCTGCCGTGAATGCAACGAAAACGGTTATGCCTACTGCATAAACAAGTTTCAGAGTCTGAATGCGTACAACTCGCCAGAATGCCAGTCAGTGATCAGTCGATGTTATAATGCGTGCCAGAAGAGAGATCAATATAGCTGTGGCTTCAACTGCGATGATAAATACAGGTCGTGCATAGAATTGAAGCCGGAAAGCGCATACATCAAGTATGGCGAGGAAAAAAATGTCGGGAGGCTTAAGATAAAACTCGAGGACATTCAAGAAAAGACATGCCCGCCTAATGCCGACTGCGCTTATGTAGCAACAGTTCAAGGCGCTTTCAAAATAAACGGCAGGCAGTCAATCGATATGATCCTCAATAAAGATAGTAAATTCGAAGTTGATGGCAAATTTTATCTATTGCAATTTAATGGTCTTTATGAGATTGCCAATGACAGGATTGGAATAATCGGAGAGCCAACGCCTACAGAACCACCTACGCGTTTAGACAGAAAATCGAGCCTCAGCGCGAGTGTACTGGTTTACAACTTAGGCTCTAAATCCGAACGTGAGGAACGCTCAAAGTGCTTCGAAGGATTCATGTCATGTGTTGAAGGCTGTCCAGAGAAGAAGCAACCAAAAGCATGCACAGAAGATGCAAAAGTTTGTCTTGATGGAAGCAGTGTTGGAAGGGATCCTTACAACAATTGTGAATGGCAGCTTTGTCCAAGCGAGAATCAGTGTGGCGCATGCAAACGAGAACATGATGAATGCATGACCCAGGAGATGGTCGGTATCGAGAAGATCTGCGAGCCGAATTACAAAGAATGTTTGAAGGGGTGTCAGACTCCGTCTGTAGAACCGAAGTGCGACAATGGCTGCTTTTCTGCAAGTAGCGGCCGTTGCGTCTCTGTCGGATTCAGGCTCAAGGAAAATGATGCTTCAATGTACTGCGATATCGATGGTATGCTGAAGGAACAAAAATCTGATGGATCTCAGGCATCGAACAGCTACGAATGCCTGGGCAACTTCCAAAGCGACGGAAGGTGCGTTTCAGTAAGCGAGAATCTTGACATCTTGCAAAGAATAATCAAATGGTTTTCAAAAATATTTGGAGGCGCATAAATGAAAAGAGTGTTAAGTCTATTGATTATTATGACGTTGCTTGCAAGCGCCGTTCTTATCGGTGGAGCGACACCGGTCGCAAGCCAGCAACAATGTACAGAGGAGCTACAAGAATGTCCTGATGGGACTGGTGTTGCAAGAAACCCAGCACGAAACTGTGAATTTGATCCTTGCCCAAGCGAGATCAAACCGTGCCAGAAGGACGCTAGAGTCTGCTCTGATGGAACAAGTGTTGGAAGAGATCCATACAATAACTGCAAATTCAAACCATGCCCTGAAAAGTCTCAAGATTGCTTAAAAACTCCTGCCTTATCAATAACTGACGTATGGCACAAACGAGATAGCCTAGTAAACGCAGCAGAAGAGATTTCAATTCGCGATATCGTTAACGTTCAATGGATGTGCACAGAAATGGCATGTTCGCCTAATGCATACCATTGTAATACCTGCCAAGGTACGTTTTTCATGCAAGTTCGGGAGGATGTAAACATTGGTATTCCGCTTGTTGATCGATCGAACAAGATTAGCTGCTCTTCATGGGACATGGGTGTTGATGCAACGTGCTCTGGAATAGAACCAGGAAGCGAATACCTTATCCATGGCTCTGTCAGGTCTGATAACACATATCCAGTTCCTGGTTTTTATATAGAGCTGAGTAATCTCCAAAAATGTTCAGAGACGCCAAAAGCATGCGAGCAGTGTACCCCGCAGTATGGACAGTGCGTTGCCGAAGCACAACGTATAGCGATGGCGCCAGGACCAAACCGTGACCTTGCTGTTCAGTCTATTATTGCAGATTGCAAGGAAAGTTACAACACATGCATTGGTTCGTGCAAAGGAGCTGAACCGACACAACCGAAGTGCGAAAAAGGATGCTACGCGGCAGGGAAAAATGGCTGTGTTCCTGTAGGCACACGATTGTTGCGCAGCGAAGCGACTTCAGAAGAAAGTGCAGAACCGATGTACTGCAGTGTCGACGGAACATTCAAGCCTCAGAAAGATGACGGCGAGACAGCACAAAATAGTTACGAGTGCAAAGGTAACTTTGCTAGCGATAACGTTTGCGTCGCAGTGAAAGAGCAACTCAACTTTTTACAGAAGATATTTAATTTCTTTAAGAGATTATTTGGAGGTAATTAAAATGAAACAGATACTATCAATATGTATGGTCTTGCTGTTCTTAGGGAGTCTTATCCCTGTAGATGCAACCCTCGTTGCAAGCGCAGGAACGATTATCGGAACGCTAAACGAAGAAGAATCACGAACGTATACTATGGACAACGGGGACCGTTATGCCGTATCGCTCATTTCTCTGAATGCTGCTGAAAAGTATGTCCGTCTTAATATTAACGGCAGAAATTATGAAAAGCTGTTCGACTACGCAACAAAGGCGCAGCAAAGTGGAGCATTTGCTTATGACCTTGGTGGAAACAATGAAATTACAATTATCCAAGTGATTCCTCGATCACCGCAAACGAACGCCGCAAGCAAAGTGCAGTTCGCAATTGCAAAAAAACAAGGAGTAACAGTGCCAACCCTTGCTGCACAACCGGTGGCAGAAGCAGTTTCACGACCGTACTCGCCAGAGCCGAGTAGACTGGTAGCCTCACCGGAGTTGGCAGTTATATCTCCTGTGCCCTCTATAGCCGACCCGATAGAACCTATAGCATGCGAGCAACGATGCAAGCAAGGTTATAGCTCTTGTATGACTCAGGAAATGGTTGGCATTGAAAGAATTTGTGAATCTCAACTTAAAGAATGTATGAACTCCTGCACACCGCAAACAAAGCCTGTTGAGCCACAAGATTCTTGCGCTCCCCTTTACCAGAGGTGTGTCAATTCTGTTGACACTTCGATTCCCGGAGAAATTGAGAAATGTGTAGAACCATATTACAAATGTTTAGGGTATCCAATGCCAAAACAAGCGCCTCCTGGGTCTAACCAGCAGATCTGTGAACAACAGTATAGCAAATGCGTCAAAGAAGATCCATCGAATCCAAATCTCATGTACAAGTGTAAGATCATATACTCACAGTGTGTAGGGAATCCCATGCCTGTCTGCGGCAACGGTGTTTGTGAACAGAATGAGGAATGGAAAACCTGTCCTTCAGACTGCAAACAACCATACGTCCCTCCGCAACCCGTTCCAGACTGCGGTAGCACCTGCAAAGATTCATACAGCTATTGCATAAATGAACAGCCGCTGGTATTCGGGGATCTGTGGATCCAAAAGTTTGGAGACGAGTCATTGAAGATCGGCGCAAAAGTGGTTGACGATACTGGCGCAGCAACGCCTGAAGAGGGGGCAGAAGTGACAGTTCAATTAAGCAACGGCAGAACACTCAAGCTCATCTTCGATGCAAGTACAGGGTACTACTTGAGTGAAGCGCTAAATCAATTTACTCTAGCACAAGAGGGTATCTCTCGTGAGCAGAAGCTTCGAAGCATTGCTCGAAAACCTGAGGCTGGCGCAGTAGCTTTTGACGTTGTGATCGACTTTTCTGCAGAAGGAGACGAGATGGAATACTACAGCATCAGAAGTCGATGGATACGTTCAAGTGCTCGTGAAACATCCACGATAGAGAAACCAAGTGAGAACTATCGCGCGCAGCGGGAAAAGATATGCGGAGGGCAAGTTGATCAGTGCATGCAAGGCTGCGGTCAAAAACCAATGCCTTATCCTACAAGTCCACCAACAATACCACCAATGATTGTGTGTGACAACAGTTGTTACTCAGAATCGTTGAGTAAGTGTATCCCGTATGGCATCAGGCTTGTAGAGAGAGGTACACCGTTATATTGTGGCATCAGCGGAAATCTTGAAAAACAAAAAGAGCCAGGCGCAGAAGCGCAGAACAACTATGAATGTTCAAGCAATGCCGCATCAGATGGCAAGTGCCTCGACGTGCAGGCCCAAATTTCAATGCTGCAGAAGATCTTTAAGTTCTTCTCAAGAATCTTTGGAGGATCATAAATATCAAATAAGGAGGGGAAAAACTATGAAGCATCTAAAACTATTATCTAGCGTGATGTTGCTTGCTGTATTAATGAGCGTGAGCGCATCAGCATACACGTGGGTGAACAGGACAGTGACCGTGCAGAATGTTGGACAGCCTGGAGACCCCCCACAACCCGTCTACAATGCAACGTTATGGGCATTTACAACGTCAAGCGGTGCTTGCACCAACCAGGACGGATTTAATCCTGGATCGACGCGCAACATAATATTCTTCAGCGTCGAGGAAAACATGACGATCAATGAGCGCGAATCTTGCCACCCTTCACTGCCGAACATTTTGGTGGAGTTTGCATGCCCATCATCAATCAGGGTGAACGGCGTCTCAGGAAATCAGTTCCCTCGATACCCTGGACTGTTCTTGTTTGACTGCGGATCCATCGGCAAGGTATGCCGCGAAAACCGCTGCACTCAACAAAAATTCATGCCGCAGCTAGAGTATCAGTCGTTCCAAAGCCTCAGCAGCAAACGACGATAACACGAGAACATCAGCAAGACCCTCGGGCAAGAGGTAAGGCCGTTCAAGGCCTTATCTTATCTTAGGAGTATGATACCACTTCGCAATAGAAAATTTTAAATAGTTTGCGATTATCAAACTTATCAGAATATGGGGGGTTGAAGTACATGAAACAAAAATCAATAGCAGTATTCATTCTCATAGTAATAGCCAGCATGGCGATGTTCGTCGCCGCTCAAGCAAATAGTCCACCGACGCACGAGAATCCTCGTTTCACATCAGCAAGCGGCAGGAATCTCAACACAGACGATTTGACATGTGCTGCCGTGAATCTGGCAGATCCTGAAAACGATCCGATTACGAGTGTCTTCAACTATAATATTAATGACCAGTCATGGTCTGTCGTGAACATGCCTTTTGAGCCAAATCGGCAAAATACATCAAGAGATTACTCCGGGCGCAATAACCACGGCTCGCTGCAGGGCGCTGCGTTCGTCCGAAGCGTCGTGAATGGTTATGCTGCCGCGTTCGACGGCGTCGATGACCACATTGTGGTTCCATATGCGCAGTCATTGAACCTTGCCGCGCCGTTCACCATTGAAGCATGGGTAAACGTGAGCGATCTTGCGCCAACGCAGATCATTCTTGGTCGGGGAAATTCAACACCAACAGCAATCAACTTTGCCATTGGCCTCGTTGGTGGCATGCCGTCGTTTGGATTCACCAATGAAAGCCTTGCAGGGGTCTCAGTGGCATCACCAGAACCTCTCATCCAAGACCAGTGGTTTCATGTTGCAGGAACATATGACGGCGCAAAATTGCGCATCTACGTTAACGGCATGTTAAAGAACGAAGTTCCATACGCAGGCCGCATAGTGACAGACAACACACCGCTCTTCATTGGCGGCGATGTTCCAAGCAATCGATATTTCTTTAGAGGGCTCATCGATGAGGTTCGGATTTATAATCGTGTCCTAGCGCAGGATCAGATCACGGGGCATTTCAACAGAAGGTATGACCTGATCAAGGCGCAGCAAACAGAGCAGGGAGAACAGTGGCAATGTGAGCTGACGCCAAATGACGGCTTTGTTGATGGCGAAACAAAAGACTCAAACACAATCACTGTCATTGAGCCGCTCATGAACCGCATCTATGTTCATCCACCAGCACGAAAAGTCACGGTCAACAGAACGTTCATGATTGAAGTCGCATTGGGAATGGTCGACCCGGTGTTTGGCACACAGTTCACCCTAAATTTTGATCCCAACCTGATGACAGCGCTCAACGTCACTGAAGGTGGATTTCTCCGCTCGGGCAACGTTCAAACAGAACCGCGATGGATCATCAATCAAAGCGGAACAATCCGGTTCTATAATACCCGCATTGGTGGAGCAAATAGGGGAGTGAACGGCACAGGATCGCTTGCGAGGTTCACGTTTAGAATGAATGAGCTCAACCGCAACGTGCAAGACGGCGCATTTGACATCAGCGACGTAATCCTAGTCGATGCAAACCTTACCCAGCTGTCTGCGCAAGCTACTCGAGGTGCCTTTGCAATACGCCACCTTGAAGGTGATGTTAACAACGACAACAGGGTCAACGTGCTCGATCTCGCGGCAGTCGGCATCGCATTCAATGCGCGCCGTAACGAACAGTTCTACAACCTTGACGCAGACCTCATCGAAGACGACCTCATCGACATTTTCGACTTGAGCCTTGTCGGCATCAATCTCGGTCGCGGACAGAATAATGAACATTAAAGGAATTGCACTCGTATTGTTGTGCGCATTACTAGCGCCATTTGTCATAGCAGTGCCGCAGCTTTCGATAGACCCAAGCACCATAACGACAAATCCGAATCGAGAGTTCACTGTTGACATCAAGATGAACACCGACCAGCAAGTGTATGGCATCCAGTTTGACCTCGCCTACGATCAAAACATACTGGAACTTGTTGACATAACCGAAGGGGCATTCTTGCGGAGCGATCTGACACAAACATACACAGTAAGAAGGCCTTTAGCAGGGAGAATGACCTTTGCAGTCACGCGCACGATAGTGCGAAGCGGCATCGCTGGATCAGGCGCCGTCGCAACTGCGCGTTTCAGAACCTTAAGAGCAGGGCAGTCAGGAATACAACTCGCCAACGTCAAAGTCGCGGATCCAGCGATACGGCAGATTGGGGGTGTCCAGGCGACGAACGCAATCGTCGGCATCTACCCGCAAACGACAACGACGCCGCAACCAAGTACCGAACGACGTCGCAGCAGTGGTAGTTCTTCATCGTCATCGACGCCAGGCTCAACACTAATCTCCTCGACGACATCGGGAGAGGACGCAGCATCTCCGGAGATACCAGGGCGCGGACAGAAGCAGTCCGAAAGAATTGCATTGAAAGGCGGTGCACAGCCTCAATCATCGCCAGTGACTGAAGAGCAGAGCGACGTCACAAAAACCCTGTTTCCCATTATGTTTTTAGTCGTTCTTGCGCTTGGCGCGCTGGCATACGCCTATAAATCGTTCAGCGAATAAGATGATCATGCCGACAGACGAAACAGAAGGCAAAGAGAAGATGATTTCTTTCAATCCATACGCAAAGACAGACCATCAGCATCTAATGGAAAAACTTGGTTCAGGTCTCGCTGGCATCTCTAACAAGTATCTTACCCTGCGATTTGATGCGCGCGCGATTGCAAACATTGAAGACAGATACCAGCGCATAACTATTGGATTTCATGATCAACAAGAAACAGCTGCAGTGGAACAGTTGACAGCGCACGGTCAGCGGATTGTTCCGGTAGCGCGCGATGACACGCTGACAGGCCGTCTCACTCACTACAGCGGGCATCTTGTACCTCAAAATGCTGGTGACATCGAGCTCGCTGTTGAAGGCAAGGATTACACGTATCAGTGCTTCGTTTCTTTGAGCACCGTGGTTGCCTACAACATAACAACAGTAAATTCCAAAAGCCCAATGCCTGCTGCTTGGAAGCGTCAACAACGGTCGCCGTGGTATCAAATCAAAAAGGGCTTGGAAAGTGTTCTGCGGCGTTTGCAGCGCTCACCCAGCCTAAAGAAACCTTTTTAAAGCCAGCGCGTTAAGCCGCTAGTTATGGAAGCGCTCATAACGAATTTTCGCGGCGGCAAGCACACAAAGTACAACAATCACATGATAGCAATAATTGATGGTGTTGTTTCTAGAGAAAAAGCTCGTGACTTGATGACGAAGCCGGTCGTCTGGACAAGTCCTGCAGGCAAGCAGATCAAGGGCTACGTCGGCAATGTCCATGGCAACAAGGGTGCCTTAAGGCTGATCTTCGAAAAGGGGATGCCTGGTCAGGCTATTGGAACGAAGGTTGCGATTGGGTAGACAAATCTCTCAACAGAAACGTACAATTGACAGGCCGTCTTGATTTGCAGCGACACGCGATGCGATAACAACTGTATCTTCCTTGAGCCGCATATCACTTATAGTCCCATCAAGTATGGGGGGTTGCACTGTCACTACGCGTACGCGGTCATCCCCATCAAAGAATATGTTATTTAGACCGGTATCTCTGTAAAGGATTCCTGTTATTCTTCCAAAACTCGGGACCTGGGGGGTGCGATACGAATAGAGAACTGCAAGCGATGCCGCAACGTTGGAAGGTCCATCAACATCGACAAATTCCACGAATGGCCCTATGTAGTATGGCGGTGTTCCACGAAGTGGAGGCAACGGTACAATGTTCTGTAGTTGTGGCGGCGCTGTCAATCGACCATGTGGACCGCCAATGAGCTTATAGAGGTATACGCTCTCGGTTCCTTGCGGTGGACGGCTACCAGAAGGGTATTGAAAAATGTCAATAAAGTAACTTGCATCATACGCAAGTTGGCCCTTCATTTCATTTCCCCCAGTGCCACCAAGAGGGTAGCGTTCATCATCTGACGGAGCTCGTTCAAATATGCCATTTGGTCCAGGACCCGCAATCCACATCACTGAATCATTAGACGTCGGAGTATTTAGAGTGCTTTGCCAACTAGATACTTTGTTGATGCTGGTTTGGAAATATCCGTCAAAAAAAGGATGGTCTGGATTTACAACTTCAAACACATCACTGCCACCAGGAATATTATCAACAAAATCCTGCCTGACAACGTACTTGTTGTTTTGAGCGTCCAGTATTCCATAGATAAGTCCATTTGGTACGACGTCAAAAACATTGCCTTCTCCGTAACCAATATGTACTCCAGAAGGTTGCGTCGCTGCGATAAATGTTTGATCATCACCGCCCCTCCCTAATAGGCCATCTTGCCCAGGTCGCTTTGCAAATAATGCAACGACTTGATTTGGTCCAGGTTCTCCTTGAAAGATATTATAGACTACCGTGTCGCCAAATCCGGCGCTATACCAGACGTTTGGATTCCACCCGTTGTTTGGCGACGTAAGCTGTATGGGGCGATCGCCGCTATCATCAGCGTCGCCAAAGACGCCATTTGGGCCTGCACCATACACTTTGAATTCTGTTCCAGATTCTACTGTTGTGTAAGCGATAAAATACTCTCGTGAGGCTCCACCCATTGTCATTGGCGAGGCGATTTCAACGCTTTTAATGTCGAAAACAGGTGCGAGATTGATCGGTAACTGGATAAGCCTATTAAAGATAAGCCCGCTACAAAAAGTTGGTTGTCGGAAGGACTCACCTAATGGCGTTGTTAGTAAAAAAATCAAGCCAATCAACGCGAAAGCTGGTTTTGCTTTCATACAGATATGTCGATAAGAAAACTTATAAAGTGATCGATAAAGGTTTCTACTTAATAGGTTATAAGGTGTGATCAAATATGGCAGGTCTTCGTAAGGGTCATTGTTACACAGGCATTCAGCGCGCGTACACGCGCAGGAGCAAGTTCAAGTCAAAGGAGTATATCAAGGCTATTCCAAACAGCAAGCTCGTTCGTTATGACATGGGGGATGTCACAAAGCTGTACCCGTACCGCGTTGACCTCGTCAGCAAGCAAGCTATTCAGCTTCGTCACAACTCGCTGGAAAGTTCTCGCCAAGTCGTCAATCGCCAGCTCAACAAGTACTTGGGCAACAATTACTATCTAAAAATCCGAGTCTATCCGCATCACGTTCTTCGAGAGAACAAGATGATTACTGGTGCTGGCGCAGACCGTATGCAGACAGGCATGCAGCTCGCGTTCGGGCGTGCTGTGGGAATCGCAGCCAGAATAAAAGAAGGGCAATCAATCATGTCTGCAAAAGTCAACGAAGAGCACATCCATGTTGCAAAGCGGGCGTTGCTGAAGGCTCGGCCGAGACTGCCGGGACAATATGGCATTATCATCACGAAAATAGCATCGTAACTTCATTCGCCGTATTTACCTGCTAACGGTACAAACGCAAATTCCCCAAGATACTCTTTCTTGAATCCTTCCTTCGTCTTCTTCATCTTCATCATCTGCTGCGAATGCCCGGAACCAAGTGGAGCCACGATAATGCCGCCAAGCTTCAATTGATCCTGCAGTTCTGTTGAAATCTCTGGTGTTGCCGCTGTGATAATTATTCTGTCATAAGGAGCTTCATTCTTGAAGCCGAGCATGCCATCAGCTTTCACAACGACGACGTTCTTGTACTGCTTCAGGTTCGCTTTTGCAAATTTGTGCAGTGATGGCAAGATCTCTGTCGTCACGACAGTTCCTTCAGGACCAGCAAGGTGGCTGAGAAGCGCTGCATTGTAGCCAGAGCCGGTCCCAACTTCAAAGACTTTCATTCCTTCCTTTGCTTCAAGCGCTTGCGCCATGATCATTACCGTTGTTGGCTGCGATATGGTCTGCCCTTCAAAGAGAGGCAGTGCGTCGTCGTCATAAGCATTAGCCTCCATCTCTGGTGGAACAAACTCCTCCCTCGGAACGAGGCGAAACGCCTCAAGAACCTTCTCGTCAGTAATCAGGCCTGAGAGCCTCCAGTGTCGAATCAGCGCTTCTTTTTGCAGAGACATGCAAATGCAAGGGGGTCTGAATATTAAAAGCTAACTGTCTCTTTTTTGCTGAGCGCCAGGTTCACAAGATTCTGAAGATCCAGTTTCTTTTCTAGGTCGGTGATTTCTTTTAGGTTGCTTTTTGTCTCTGGATGCTTTGCAATATAAAATGAGCAGCAATCTTCATATGGTTGGATTGATGTCTCATAAGTGCCAATTTTCTTCGCTAAATCGACGATCTCCTGTTTGTCAAAACATAAGAGTGGGGTAAACGCAAGCATGTTTGTCGCGTTTTGAATAGTGTTTATATTCGGAATCGTCTGCGAAGCAACCTGGGCAAGATTTTCTCCAGTAACCAGCGCTTGTGCATCTTCTCGTGAAGCAATTTTTTCAGCAATCATAAACATAATTCTCCGATAAACAATCATTCGATATTCTGAAGGAATGTACTTGATGATCTCAAACTGGATGTCCTTGAATGGAACAACATACAGCCGTGTGTTTTTGTTGTACTGTGACAGAATCTTGATAAGCTCTTTGATCTTTTCCAGGGCGCCTCTCGAGTTGATAGCGTCGTTAAAGAAATGGACAAACTTGACGCTACAGCCTCGCTTCATCATCAGGTAAGCTGCAACCGGCGAATCAATCCCGCCAGAAATCAGCGCCAAAACCTTTCCAGAAACGCCGACAGGCAACCCGCCAAGACCATCAATCTTCTTCGTGTACAAAAACACATATCTTTCCACAATCTCAATCCATAAGCTCAGCTCAGCATCAACCAAGTCAACCGTCAGATTGAACTTTTTTATCAAGGATTCACCAACTTCCTTGTTGATCTCTGGCGATTCCATCGGAAATTGCTTGTTCGAGCGTTTTGTCAATACACGGATGGTCTTCGCAGTTTCTTTCTCGACAAGTTCTGCTGCAACGCTCTTGATATTCTCAAGGCTCTGCTTCGCCGACAAGGCGAATGCAAAATAGCTGATGCCAAAAACCTTCTGTAAACGATTCGTAATCGCTGCAGCATCAGGTTTTTTCCCCAACTGTATGATAAACCTCCCCGAGATCTTGCGAAGTTCTTCATATCTGCATCCTTTGAGAGCTTCACGTATGTTCTCCAAAAGTGCGCGCTCAAAGAAAGGCCTATTCTTTCCCTTGATCGCTATTTCTCCATAGTGAACAACAATATAGTCTGCCATAAGACCTGCAAAACAAAGAGTCTTATAAGGCTTTAGTCGAATTACGCCGTGATCTTTCTCTCGCTTGTTGATCGTTGCGTCCACAAGTACAGCGTCAGTAAGAGAGGAACAATCTCTGGTCCAACACCCCTGCCAAACGCAACATTCAACCCAAGAATGAGGCCCATAATGACAAAAATGATCTTGTAGTAATACCTCTCATATCGCCACACGCCAACAGCTGAAACCAGGAGAAGCGCAATGGCAACCCACAATAACAGCGTGCCGATAGAATACTTCAATGAGACAATAACAGAAGCGGCGATAAGGCTCCAGAACAGCACCGCAACGATAAGGCTGTAGTTGATAATCCTGATGTGAAGTGGTAGTTTCATGTGTTTCACAATGGAGTACCGCTTTATAAATCTTACTCTTAAGTGGTAACAGAGACTCTGGATCAAATAGGGGTAGCAGAGGATGTTCTTTCCCTACATGGCAACTCCATGGGCTTTAGCCCGCGCATAGATTGCACTTCATCGTCGGCACTGCCAACAGTGCTATCGCTTTTTGAAAAGAATATCTCTCAGAAAAACAAGTAATTCTTTCTTTATTGCTTACTTTGCAGTATTTTTTTCGAATTGTTTGAGTGATAACATACGATTTACTTGCCTTTATAGTTTACAAACATTTTCAAGATGTTTCGCCACCACTGTTTTTCTTCTTTCTTGTCAATATTCTCCTGAAGCGTCTGCATTTGTTGGTCTGTTTCAAGAATCACCTTCATTCGAGCTAGATATAGTCGATCCATTTCAGTGCTTTTCATTGGCGCCGGTTTCTTCCGCTCTGTTTCTTGGTGCATGTCTTCTAGTAGCGATACGAGTTTATCGTCATCTTCTGTTAGCATACCATCTTTATTCAACACCTTCTTCCTTTCTACAATTCCGTATATTTGTTCAAACACAATCGTTTCTAATTCTTCAGCTCTTTGGTTGCGCTGTGATGCTAGTTGGTTTATCTGATTTTGGAGATAGAGGTCTCTGCAACCCACATACAGGAACCCCCCTAAGATAAAACCTCCAATGCTAGCGTATCCGATGCTTTTCCTTGTCATTCGTATCATAACTATACGCTTTATCCTCCATATTTAAACATAACTCTTTGTTTCTATATCTTTATAGAAAGGTTTATAATGAACGTTCTGGATACTTTTTTATGGGACAAAGGTGGCTTGTATTTCTGTTCTTAACAGTATTTGGTCTTGTGCTAATCTTCCGTTCAACATCGGTTCACTCGCCCCTCGATGGGTATTATGCTGATGGTTATGGCTATTGCTTCAATGTATGTGAGGATGATGTTTACCGCTATAATATTTTCTATGCAGATAATGGTGTTGATTTTTTTGGTTGCTCGACAGGAGCGGCGACTTCCGGTTGTATCGTTCAAAAAATATATGCAACGCCATGTTCGCAGGGGTGTAAGACGTGTAATCTTGTGAGAGAAGTCGTGCGTGCGGGTCATGAATATACCATCTCTGAAAAAAAGAAATGTGCGCTTTCTTAGCCTCTCTTGATTTTCAGGTACTTCAGTAATCTTTCTTTTGGAAGTGTGTTTATTATATCCTCCGATGCAAGCCAACCTCTTCGTGCTTGTGCGATACCATAGTGCATGAATTGTAACTCGCTTGTCGAATGGGCATCGGTGCTAATGACAAACTTTGCCTTGTATTTGAGACCTTTTCTGATGTTGATGTCGTTTAGGTCTAAACGCTGTGGATGAGCGTTAATTTCGAGTGCGACGTTGCGCTCTTTTGCGGTATGAATGATCTTGTCGATATCAATTTGGCATGGCTCTCTTCTGTTGATCAAGCGGCCAGTCGGATGCCCGAGGATTGTCGTGTAAGGATTCTCGATGGCTTTAGTAATCCTAGAAGTCATTTCAATTTCGGGTAATTTGAAGTTTGAATGTACAGAAGCTATGACGACGTCGAACTTCCTTAACGTAGCTTGACTGTAATCCAAGTCTCCATTTTTGAGAATGTCAACTTCTGCGCCTTTGAGGATGAGTATTTCGGGAAACCTTTTCTGTAGTCTTTCCAGTTCTTCGATGCGTCTTATTAGCTTTTTTTCGTCAAGACCATTGGCGATGGTGGTGCTTTTCGAATGGTCAGTGATCGCAATGTACTCATACTTCATGTTTATTGCGGCTTTTACCATATCTTCTGTCGAGTGTATCCCGTCAGTCCACGTTGTATGCATGTGCAGATCGCCCTTGATTGCGCCATAAGGCACGATCTTTGGCAGCTTGTTGTTTATTGCCATCTCAATCTCTCCAGTGTTTTCTCGCATCTCAGGCTCGATGTAGGCTGCGCCAAGTTTCTTGTAGAGCTCCTCTTCTGTTTTTCCGCAGATGTAGCGATTTGTTTTGTCGTTGAAAAGCCCATACTCGGACAGCTTGTAACCTTGCTTTATCGCAATCTGCCGCAGCCGCACGTTGTGGTCTTTGCTGCCGGTGAAATAGTTCAGTGCTGCCCCATAGCTTTTTTCCTCAACGATGCGAAGATCAGCATTGATTCCAGCTTTCAAGACAACAGACGATTTCGTGCCTCCTTTCGCAAGCACGGTTTGAACCTCTGGTAGCGACGTGAAGAAATCCATCACTTTTTTTGGTTGACGTGAGACAACGAGAACATCGATGTCCCTCACCGTTTCTTTTCTCCGTCGTATTGAACCGGCAACATCAGCTCGCTTGGCCTCGTGCAGCGAACGTAGTTGACGAACAATATCGTCCGCAAGCGGTAGGATTTTTCCAAGCAGCTGTCGCTCCTGTCCTTGTTTGAGCAGGCGAATCCCTAACAGGATATCTTGTTCTGACTTTTCGCCGAACGTTGGGAGCTTGCGAATTTTTCCTTCTCGAGCAGCCTTCTCCAATTTTTCGACAGAGTCAATCTTCAGCGCCTTGTAAAGTTTCCATGCCTTCTTTGGCCCAAGGCCCTGGATGTGAATAAGCTCAGGCAAACCTTTCGGCATCTTTTTCTTGATCTTCTCAAGTTCATGCATTCTTCCCGTTTCGAGGTAATCGATAATCTTCCTCGCGATTCCCTCACCGACGCCATCAATCTCCATGAGACCTTTGGCGCCAGATTCCCTGTAAACAGTTTCTAGATCATTGGAAAGAGACTCAATAGAGCGCGCAGCCTTTCGCAATGCAGCAGGCTTCCACTGGACGTTTTGCATCTCCAGCAGGTCCGCCATGGAATAGAGAAGCTTCGCCACCTCTTGGTTTTTCATAACATTCTTAAGAAAAAAGAAACTTAAAAAGATTTGGATACGCTACAATCTCAATCCAGCTGCGCGTAGATCTTCTTCAAGTGCCTCAACAGTCGTATATTGTACGCCTCGAATCCCAAGATGGTTTGCCGCTTCAACGTAAGGCAGTCTGTCATCGATAAAAATCGCCTCATGCGGTTTCGCATTTCCCATCCGGAGAGCGACGTGATAAATCTCTGGCTCAGGCTTTATTCTGCGTGTCTCATACGACAGTGTCAATCGTTCGCCAAAAAGCGCAAACGCTTCAGGAAACTTCTGCATGAGCCAGTCAAGCCGTGGACGTTCAGCGTTCGACAGCGCCACCAGCACAATATCATTGCTTTCTTTCACTCGCGCATAAAGGTCAGCCACTGGTTGATTGATTTCAAAAATATCGCAATAGCTCTCGTGAAACTTGCCATCGCTAATATGCTCTAAGCCAAACTCTTTCTTGTATTTCTCTGCGAACTCCTTTGGCGTGCATTCATCGCGCCAGTAATCAGGATGGTCGCCCATGACAACCATGTTCTCCTCAACTGTTCTTCCATTAAGCCTCGAGAATCGCTCTGCGCCTCTCTCAGGATGGTTCAAGACCAAAACATTTCCCAAGTCAGAAATCAGTGCCTTGACACTCATAGCGCTGCCACCAAATAAGGCTTTATACTACTTATCTCGAGTCTTGCGAGTGAACCGCATGCTTCGTGATCTCTAAATTGCAGCTTTTGTGTTTCGTGCACCATGCTTCACACTTCTTTGCCCAAGAACGATCTCGATAGTGGAATCCGCAAATGCGACAGGAATACAGTTTCGTGGCCATGCAACTCCTCGAAGCGATACAATGCGTCAACCTTTTATGTAACCCTCATTCAAAAAACAGAAGGTCTACTTTGCTGTGTAGTAGACCAGTAAGGAAACAATACCGATAACGAGGTGTAACCCATTCGTTGCAGCATTCACATAAAGAAGCTGCTCAAGGATATCTTTTACGCCAGGGACAAACCCAAGCACACCCAAGATGCCATAAATCCATCCAACCGACCCATTGTATCCTTTTCCCTTCCCTTTGGTTCCAGCGTAGATGCCAAGCAAACCAAACACAACATGGACGCCACTATGCAGGTTATTGACGTCAAAAACTCCGAGAACGTCCTCGGTAAAAAAACCCCAGATGCCTATAATCAAAAATACTAAACCAAGAAGCAACGCGTACCCCTTTTGAACGTTTCCGATCTCCCATCCCTCCCAGCTTTAACAACGAAGCTAAAATAAGCATGCGTGCAAAGTATATAAAGTTTGCCTATGCGTTAGACCGTGTAACTTAACGGGTGATTTTTCTTGTTTCCAAGAGAGATCCCTCTAT
>CAYJXL010000008.1:0-26098 GCA_964374125.1 Candidatus Woesearchaeota archaeon
TATTAATACTACCGCAGCAGAGCTTGCGGGGTATTAAACCCAAGAAGGAATAAACGTAAAAAACATCAAGACAAAAAACGTGTCCCGCTTCATCTGTGTTGTTGTTTGCTCTTTTTTCGTTTTTCTTTCACTTGCTTTTCGAAAAGGCGCCAGAGCTTATCAATAAACTCATTCGGGACTTGCACCTTTGCTTTTTGAAGCTTTTCAAGAAAATTTCCCAATTCCAAAATTGCTTTTTCTTTTCCAAGAGAGATCTGGGTTTGCGCCTCTTTTATTACAACATTCCAATCGATTCTAGCAGTTTGTAGTATTGTTTTAGCATCATCAATATCCTTTAACCTATCGGTTGCGCATTTCATGAGAATAATGTCATGGGGGTCTGATATGCACATGATCAAATTTTCTTCAAACTGCTTTCTTACTTTTGCTCTTTTTTTCATACTATCCGAGAATATAAAGTCTATAACTTCTTCGAGGAAAAGATCTAACCTTTCGTCTATAAGACGCAGCATTATTGGAATATTTCTTCTTTCCCCGTATATGACTCTCGCATCTATATACGTCCAGCCTAATTTTTGCGCTGATTCGATAAACTTTTTTCTTTCACTATCATTCATAAAGACCAAATCAATATCTTGGGTTGAATTTTTAATTCCATGAAACATCATTGCCGTTCCACCGATTGCAAAGACCACAATCCTTTCTTTGAGTTCGCGTGCTATATCAAGCAAAACGCTTTGTTGTTGTTCTATGGATATCATTTTTTGTAAGGCGTTAAATCTGCAGCATTGAATGGAATATAAACGCGCCATGTCTTTTCAATATCTTTGAAGTTGTCTGATTTTAGATCCGGCATGATATACCCATACTTTTCATTTTTCTTTGGAAGACAATTTTTTCTGAACTTCTTCGGCATTTTTCTTATTTTTAATATCTTTTTTGTCATGTCGTACAATGCTCCTATTTGCCTCTTGATTTTTCGTTGTTTTGCAAGACGATAAAGCTTTGACCAGTCTCTTATCTTCTTAAACAAGCTGATAGAAGCAAGAATTATCCGGAAATTTTTTGAGGCGATTGCGTATACCAAGGCTTCCTCGGCAGTTGGAGACTTGCCATATATCTGATAGTCCTCAACGGGGATAACTTTTATTGGAGAGTACTTGTTGATTACTTCTACAGGATTAACGCCCCCGAGCTTATTTTCAAAAGAGATATTGTAAACTCGTCTCCCTTGAGATGTGCGCAAAGTTCTTACGTATCTTTTTTTCCTCAACCTGTATATATAATAAACAGCTTTTTGTTGCTGTACTTTAAGAATCTTTTTAACTGATTCTATGGTATGAATTCCTTGTAGCTTTTTGATAAGCTCTATTTCTTTCATTATTAAATCTTGTAATATGTTATATATAAACTTTTCTATTATCTTTTATTTTTTGTTTAATTAACGCAGACGGCAAGATGCTAGATTTGCCCGGCGACATTGTACAGCTCACATCTAACCAAACCAGAGATTTTCAAGATTGTTTTAACCGAAAAGGTTAAGTATTGCTCATGGTCATAGTTGAATACAAAATCGGGTTATTTAGCGTGTTTGGAAATAAAGCTGGAAGGCGAAAGAAAAAGAGTAGGAGAAAAGTTTGAAGAGAATTATAAGGCACGTAATTGCAGAAATTTTTCGTTTATGAACCCCTTGCAGGCAATTTAGCGCGCACATTGTTTTTCGACAACGTGCTAAAATCTTCCGCCTGCGCCTCCGCCGCCACTCATACCGCCACCGAAACCTCCGAACCCTCCAGAGCCTCCGCCGAAGCCACCATAATACCCGCCAAAACCAGAACCGACGCGACGCCCCTGGAATCCTATTGCCAAGAGAATGAACGTCAAAAACAGCATCAACACAAAAAATGTCCCTGAGATAAAGAAGCTGAAAGATGTTATGAACAAGTGCATTATTCCCATTGCATTTTGCGCTTTTGTTCTCTTCTTTTTTTCAAATGCGCCATAGAGAACAAAGAACGCAATAAAATAGAGAACGCCAAACACCATTGGAAGAACTTCGAGCGGCGATTCTTTTTTTGCATATTGGGCTTCTTCGTTTCCAGCAAGCGAGTTTTGAACAGCGCTTACTGCCTGAAAGATTCCTTCGCCGTAATTATTCTCCTGCAGACGAGGAACGAGATAGTCACGTCCGATACGACCAGCTTTCGCGTCATTTAAAATGCCTTCAAGTCCGTAACCGACCTCAAAGCGATACACTCGATCTTCGACCGAGAGAAGCAACAAAAGGCCATTGTCATTTTTCTTGCCGATTTTCCATTCCTCGAAAAGCTTAACTGCGAAATTGTCGATACTATCGCCTTGAAGCGATGAAACAATCACTACAGACATCTCTACTGTGTTCTCGCGTTCAATTTCCTCGAGCAGTGCTGAGATTCTTGCTTCAGCTGCCGGGTCAAGGACATTTGCGAAGTCATTGAGATAGCCTTGCGGCGGCGGAACGTGTGATGCAAAGACTGACACTATCAAGATGAGCAGCAACACGAGAAGGCCTATTGTTTTTGCAGCCATTCGATCTCCTCATCCTCAAATTGCAATTCTGGAACAACACCCCATCTTGCCATCATCCCCACATACGGGACCATGTTGCGGATTGCGCTCCGCTTCGACATAGTCAACTGATTTGCCATCTTTTCTGCAATTGCATCCCGCTTGGCGTTTTTTGCGTTGAGCTGCCACCTTCTTAAGAGTCTCATGCATCTCCGGTACGAAGTGAATCCTGAACGCTTCTCTTTTTTGGCAAGAGCTACTCCAACACCGAGGAAAATATTGATATAGACGAGGAAACGCCAGTGCTGCCATCTTGTTATCCTTCCTCTGAAGACGTCCGCTAAGCTGAGCATTTCAAACGCAGTAGCGAGGTCTTCTTCTTGATACTCGCGGGGAATATTTTCATCCAACCAAAGCGCGAGCTCGTCATAGTCCATATCTAGCCTCCTTGTAGACTCTCGGATTGCTGAAACATCCTTCGTCTTGAACACCATCATCAAAAAGTTAAAAATGCTTTCTTTTTTCTCCCGATCGCTCACATCTTCCAAATGTTCTGCGTCCAATGCCCTTGAACTTTCTGTTAATGCTTGAAGATCGTTTATTGCTCCTCGAAGATCCCCTGCTGATTTTCTTGCGAGAACCTTGAGGTCGTTTTCCTTGTATGCGATCTTTTCTTTTGAACAGACTGATTTTAGAACGTTAAAGACTGAGGAGATGTTTATTTTCTTGAACTCTATGACTTCGCACTTGCCTCTCAGAGTTGAAAGCTTTTGGCTCCATGGATCATTAGCTGTTAAGACTACGGCGTGCTTTGCATTTTCGAGAAGGCGGTTTAGTTCTTGTATACCCCCGCGATCTTCATTGCCGGCTATTCCATCGACTTCGTCTACAAGAATTATCTTTCCCCTTGCAAAAAGGCTCATCTGCTGCACAGCGTTACCGACCGTTGCCTTGATCTTGTCTGCGTTTCTGAAATCGCTTGCGTTCACTTCGACGATTTCATAGTTAAGATCATGAGCAATAGCGTGAGCGGCTGTTGTCTTGCCGCAGCCCACTGAACCATAAATTAAGGCAGGCTTTTTTTTGAGAACCGCATTCTTTAGCTTAGAAACTGCTTCTTCCTGGCCTTGGACTTCGCTTAAAGTCTTCGGCCTATACTGCTCGACCCATGGCTTTGTCATTTTATTTCTTTGCAACAACGAATCCGACGAGCAATGCTTCAAGTTGTATGAACTCATCTGAGCCTTCAACGATCCTGAATTCTGCTTCGCCGCATTTTTCAGTTAATTTGAGTTTTGCTTCATCGCTGATATCGAGATTCCAGATTTCTTTCTGGATTTGCTTAATAACATCTGTTCCGCTTAATCCATGGTTTACCATTACCTCGAGGAGTCTTTCACGCGCCTTCAAGAAGTCTTTTTTTAAAGCTATCTCAAGAACTTCCTTAACTTCTTTTGGCGAAGCGATGCTAACAATTTCATACAGATGCTTTTCTGTTATCTTTTTGTCGTACGAGGCGCAGCTTTGTAGAATGTTGACAGCCTTTCTTAAATCGCCTTCTGCTGCTTCTGCGACAGCTTCGATTGTCTTGCCATCAACCTGAAGATCTTCTTCTTTCGCAATCTTCTTGATCACTTCTGCAACGTCTTTGTTTTCTAATGGCTTGAACCTGAAGACTGCGCATCTGCTTTGTATAGGCTCGATAATGTTTGATGAGAAATTTGCTGATAAAATAAAACGAGCTGTTTGCGAATAGTTCTCCATTGTTCTACGAAGAGCCTGCTGTGCTTCCTTAGTAAGCGCGTCTGCTTCATCGAGGTGAACTATCTTTGGAAGATTCGTTCCCATTGCTTTTGTGCGTGCGAAGTCCTTGACCTGGTTGCGAATCACGTCAATGCCGCGATCATCGCTCGCGTTTAAATCGAGAAAATTATTTTTCCAATCCTCGCCAAAAAGTTTCTTTGCTATCAAGATAGACAACGTTGTTTTTCCCGTGCCGGGGAATCCTGCGAGGAGGAGGTTCTGGAGATTCTTTTGTTCTACCATCATCTTGACCCGTTGGACGATGTGCTCCTGACCGACGACGTCGGAAAAGTCTTTTGGGCGGTACTTTTCGACCCAGAGCTGCTGCGTTTCTTCCATAAACCTGCTAGAAGCCCTTTCTTTATAAGGTTTGTGCGAAGTGTGCATATAATAAATCTTTTAAACTGTCTGCATTGATTTACACTTCATGTACAACTTCAAAGACGTTGAAAAGCACGTTGAAGAACGTTGGAAGAAAGAGAAGACTAAAATAAAGAAAACGTTAGCATATGATCCAAAGAAACCTCTCTTTTCTTTCTTGGAAGGGCCACCGACTGCAAATGCGCCCCCCGGATTGCATCACGTTGAGGTTAGAGTCTTCAAGGATTTATTCTGCAGATTCAAGTACATGCAGGGGTTTTCAGTTCCAAGGAAAGGCGGATGGGACTGCCACGGACTGCCTGTTGAGGTTCAGATTGAAAAACAGCTGAAATTACAGTCGAAAAAGGATATTCTTGATTATGGTGTTTCGAAGTTCATTAACCAATGCCGTGAGAGCGTTTTTTCGTATATTAAAGAATGGGACAAGCTCACCGAAAAGATGGGATATTGGGTTGACTTGGAACATGCGTATGCTACATTCAAGAACGACTATATCGAAAGCGTTTGGTGGTCGTTGAAGGAGCTGTATGATAAAGGGTTGCTGTACGAGGGGCACAAGGTTGTTCCACTTTGCCCGAGATGCGAAACGCCGTTGAGTTCGCACGAGGTTGCGCAAGGATATGAGGATGTCACAGAACCAAGTATCGTTGTCAAGTTTCAAGTTAATAACAAAAAGAACCGATATTTCCTGGCTTTCACGACGACGCCGTGGACGACGATCTCGAACTTAGCGCTTGCGGTCAAGGAAGATGCACTTTATGCAATCGTCAAGGAAGGCGCCTTCGAGTATATCTTAGCAAAGGATCTCGTCAATAAGTACTTCGAAGATCCAGAAATTGTTGAGGAAGTGAAAGGACGAGACATTCTCGGCATTGAGTATGAACCAATCTTTCCCTATTTCAAAAACAAGCTAGACAAGAAATCGTGGTTTGTAATTGCCTCAGACTCTGTTACCCTTGATGAGGGCACTGGCATCGTTCATATGGCACCTGCGTTTGGCGAAGCAGACTATGAGGATTGCAAGAAGAACAGTTTACCGTTCATTCAGCCAGTCACCGAAGATGGAAAGTTCACGAGCGAAGTTCCTGAGTTCAAAGGAATGTTCGTTAAGAAAGCTGATCCCGAGATCATCAAGCATCTTGAATCGAAGGGCATCATTTTCAAGGTTGAAAAATATACCCACAGCTATCCTTTTTGCTGGCGTTGTGGCACACCATTGATTTATTATGCAATGATGTCGTGGTTCGTGAAGACGACTGCCGTGAAGGACAGAATGGTGGAACTGAACCACAAGATCAATTGGTATCCCAAGCACATCAAAGAAGGAAGGTTTGGCGATTGGCTAGCGAACGTAAAGGACTGGGCGCTTTCAAGGAAAAAATTCTGGGGAACGCCATTGCCGATTTGGAGATGCAGTTGCGGAAATGAAATTGTCGTTGGGAGCGTTGAGGAACTGAAGGAGCTGGCGGGGAAGATTCAAAAAGATCTTGACCTTCACAAGCCTGCGATTGATGGGGTGTCTATTCGATGCACCAGATGCAAGAAGCCGATGAAGCGCGTTCCTGACGTGATTGACTGCTGGTATGACTCTGGATCAGCACTATTTGCGCAGTTCCATTACCCTTTCGAGAACAGAGACATGTTCAAGAGGGCGTTTCCTTATGATTTTATTGCGGAAGCGATTGACCAGACACGAGGATGGTTTTACACGTTGCATGCCTTGGCAACGCTGCTCTTTGACGATCTGGCGTACAAGAACGTCGTTTGCGCGGGGCACATATTGGATGAGAAGGGCGAAAAGATGTCCAAATCCAAGGGAAACATTCTCAACCCTTGGGAAATGTTCGACACTGTCGGTGTTGATGCTGTCCGCCTGCAAATGTGCATGACTGAGCCGGGAGACCAAAAACGATTTAGCGTTAAAGTCGTGAATGAGGCTATAATGCCTTTCATGAACATTCTCTGGAACTGCTATGTCTTCTCTAAAGGCTACCTCAAAGACAAGAAAATGCCCTTGAAGAGGCCTGCGTTGAACGTGGAGGACGAGTGGATCCTTTCACGATTGAATACCTTAACGCAGCATGCAACTGAATCTCTCGATAAGCATAACTATCACCACTGCGTTGCGGGATTCGTCAGTTTTGTCAATGAAGATTTTTCGAGGTTTTACATACGACTTATTCGCGACCGCACAGCGGAGAACGACGCTGCTCTGACGTACACATTGTCGACTATTTTTTCTGCACTGACGCGGCTTCTTGCGCCGTTTGCAGTCTATATTTCAGATTATATTTATCACGACCTTATTGGAACGGAAGCGAGCGTCCATTTCGACGCGTGGCCAAAGGCTGAGAAACGCCTGCCAGATCTTGAGGATGACATGGTTATTGTGCGAGACTTGATCACGATTATCCTGGCGCAACGAGAACGCGCAAAGATCGGTATTCGCTGGCCACTATCTCATGTTGAGATCTTCAGCGAGGACACTAAGGTAAAACGCGTTGTTGAGCGACTGGAGAAACTCCTCCTTCACCAGACGAACATCAAGAAAATTGTTTTCAATGAAGAGAAACCAGCTGATAGCGTTGCATTACCAATGTCCAAAGCGTTTGCTGCGCTCATGCTGGATACGAAGATTACACCGGAGCTCGAGCGAGAGGGATATGCGCGCGAAGTTGTACGAAGGATTCAAGACATGCGAAAGAAAGCCGGTCTGAAGAAAGAAGATCGAATTGAGCTGTTTATCTACGCAGGGGTTGATCTTAAGCTTTTCACGAAAGAAATCCGGCAGAAGGTTGGCGCTGCGAAGATTACGTTTGGAGCGATTACTCAAACATTTCAGTATCACTTCAGGGAAAAAATCAGAGATTATGAGTTTGAGCTTGCTTTCACGCTTAAGAAATAGGTTTATAAATCCTGTACACATATGCTTTTTATGCGAAAAGAGGTCGTCATTCTTCTTGCGTTGTCTGTCTTTTTTACGCTTCTTTTACGGGATATTTCACTAGTGGAAAAGGTTCGCCAGCGTTCTTTCAACAACTTCCAGCGGGGATCACTCAACGCACTGAAAGCGCCCTTGCAGGAGAAAGTGATTACAGTCCTTTTCATGTTACCCAAGGACTGCAGAGTACGCAGCGACAGCCATGCCGAGCAATTAGCGGTCCTGGTGGCATAAGCTGCGATAGAGATTCTTGTCCTAAAGGTCAGGTTTGTGTGCGAGATCCTTTCTGCGCAGGCGGACCGAATGCGCCAGGAGATCACGAGCCTCTTGAACCTTGCTACCATTGCTATTGCCAGCCAGCACCACCAGAAGATGAGTGCGGACCCAGCACTATAAAATGTTCAGGAGGAAGGTGTCCACTCTATCAAACATGTGAACCTTCTGAGTCGCGGGGAGGATGTGAATGCGTCAGTGTTCCTCCACCACCACCGCCAAAACCTAAGAGCCAGAAAGGTTCATTTGCCTGTAGTTGTGTCGATCCAAAAGTTTTACCAGCAGATTATCCTCTTCGAGAGTCGTTATGGAAGGAGCGCAGCGGGACTTTTTTCCCCCTCCTCCGCGCCGGAACCCTCATCGGAAGTGACCCGCAAGGCAGAATTACCAATCTGGGGATTTTAGGTAGTTACAATGTTATCTGCAAGTCAGAGGGAGATCCCGCCAAATGCAAGACTGAACGGAAGGCACAAGCAAGTGTACGTCTTTGGAGCCAAGCGGGAAATCGCGTTGAGACGTGGCATCAAGACAATGAAGTACTCACTGATGCATTCTCGCCAGAAATCGTGATGCGCCTTGGGGGAAGATTTTCTTATGGTGGCACGGATTGGGCGCGAGACGATGCTTTTAC
The DNA here is from genome assembly GCA_964374125.1 of Candidatus Woesearchaeota archaeon. Lineage (GTDB taxonomy): Archaea > Nanobdellota > Nanobdellia > SCGC-AAA011-G17 > UBA489 > CAYJXL01. The sequence goes on from CAYJXL010000008.1 coordinate 8,577, forward strand.
GAAGAGTGATATCAATGGAGCTTCTGTCACAGTCAAATCTCGCAATCAAGTTATTGAAGCGGGGCATCCGTCACCTCAGCAAGTTCGAGAAGCGCTCACCGATCCTATTGCACCTTACTTTATTTTCCAAGATATGCCTCATTTTACAATCGCAATCGAGGGTATCCCACGAGATAACGAAGGTCTTAGGTTATCTCGTTATTTGAAGACCATTGTTACATGGGATCCTCCTACGAAACGTACCGTCTGCGTAACGCGCCTCATCCAAGGCATTAAATTGACCCCCATGGGTGGAGGCGGGTACTCTCCAGAGTTTTCACAACAAGTAGAAAAAGTATCCTGTGGTATTGAAGAAATACCGAAGTAACTATTTAATTCGGAATGGCGCAGTCATTTGATCGTATTCTGGACTTTCTTTTCCAATTCTTCTTATGCCTTCAAAGTAATTCGGGTCACCCTCGTTTTTTTCTTTGTTTAGCATTCTAATTTCAGCAATCTCCCTCCCATGAGGATTCATGACGTACAAAGCTTTGTTTACTCTGTCATACAAGCAAAAGCGAAGTGGTTCATTAGGAATTTGTGGTAAGAGCGCCATTTCCTCGAAGTGCATGGGCATCTTGTGGATCGCTGGAGTTTCGCGAATATAAACGACTAGATCTCGACGTTCTTGCAATTCCTGTCTCTCCTTAGGTGAAACACATCCGAAGATGAGCAACGATGCAAGTCCACTGATTTGCGTGCGTCTTTTCATATTTCTGTAACTCATTAGGTACGACAACGATTCCATACATTTATATACCTTTCTCCTTTATAAATAAGCTGAGAAAACAACGTCGGGGGGACTTTTAATGCCGAAACGACTGAAAAGAGAGATCACAATCCAAAACATCGTCGCTTCTTCTTCACTTGAAAAAGACATTCCGCTCATCAAGCTTGCAGAGGCATTGCCAAACACTGAATACAACCCTGAGCAGTTTCCCGGCCTGGTGATGAGGATCAAGGAACCAAAAACTTCAGCGCTTATCTTCAGTTCCGGGAAGATTGTCTGCACGGGCGCAAAGTCGATGGCGAAGGTCAAGGAGGCTGTCCGAAAGATCATCCAAAACATCGAGAAGATCAGGATCAAGATCACTGTTGATCCAAAGATCACTGTGCAGAACATGGTTGCATCAGGATCTATTGGCATGGACCTGAACCTCAATTCGCTGGCGCTGGAACTTGAGAACACTGAATATGAGCCGGAGCAGTTTCCCGGACTTGTCTACAAGCTGCCGGGGACAAGGGCGACGTTCTTACTCTTCAGCAACGGAAAGATTGTCTGCACTGGAACGAGGTCCGAGTCCAAGCTGCGAGAAGCTGTCGATATGCTGGTGAAAGTTTTGCAGAAAGTCAGCAAAAAGTAGCTTTCAGTTTGTTTTCACTGTTCCAAGATATAGTTCATAATTGTACGCAAGTGGTCACATAATCTTTATAAGCAAGTATTGATCTCGTGCTTGTCACCATTGTAGGGGGTCTTCGTTGTGGCAGAGATTCAAGAACGTATCATGCGATTTCAAGAGTTCTTTGATTTGCATTACAAAGCAAAGATTCATGAAGCCGTTGCCGCTGGGCTACGATCGCTCATTATCGACTTCGGAGATCTTGTAAAATTCGATCACGAGATTGCAGATCATCTCCTGACGCATCCCGAGGACGCCTTGAAAGAGCTGTCGATGTCCATAGAGCAGTTTGACCTGCAACAAGTGACGCCCATTCATGTGCGGCTTGACAATCTACCGCAGTCACAAAAAATCAAGATCCGCGACATTCGCAGCGAGCACATCAGCAGACTGATTGCGTTTGAGGGCATTGTAAGGCAGGCCTCAGACGTGCGGCCACAGGTAGTGTCTGCAAAGTTTGAATGCCCCTCCTGCGGCAATCTTATTACGATACCCCAGGTTGAGCAGCGCTTTCGCGAACCGTTTCGGTGTTCATGCGGCAAGCGCGGGAAATTTAAGATTGTAAGCAGAGAGCTTGTTGATACGCAGCGACTTGTCGTTGAAGAATCGCCAGAGGCGCTTGAAGGGGGGGAACAGCCGAAAAGGTTGTCCGTGTTCTTGCGCGAAGACCTTGTTGAACCAAAGATGGAGAAGAGGACGACACCTGGCGCGAAGATCTTGATTAGCGCAGTCATCAAGGAAATCGCGATCCAGTTCAAGAGCGGCGCGCAATCAACACGGTATGATTTAGTCGCTGAGGCGAACAACATCAAGCCGATTGAGGAAACGTATGAAGAGATTGAGATCACCAAAGAAGACGAGATCAAGATCAAACAACTGGCGAAAGACCCGAAGGCCTATGAAAAGCTCATCAATTCAATGGGCATCTCGATCTATGGGCATGAGAGCATCAAAGGTTCACTGGTACTCCAGCTCATGGGTGGGGTCAAGAAGGAGCGCTCTGACGGAACTGCGACGAAGGGGGACATTCATATCCTTTTGGTTGGCGATCCAGGTTCTGCGAAGACCTCCTTGTTGTTGTTCATGTCAAAGGTTGCGCCGAAGTGCCGTTATGTTGCGGGGAAAGGGGCGAGTGGAGTTGGCCTGACTGCCTCAATCGTCAAAGACGAATTCTTACGCGGATGGGCTCTTGAGGCTGGCGCAATCGTTTTAGCAAATGGTGGATTTTTGTGTTTGCACCCGGACACCTCTGTCATTCTTGATCACCGAATAGCAAACGTCAAAGAACTGTTTCGTGAACAAGAGTGTTATACCGCCACTGTCAAAGACAAAATTGTCGAAGTAAATGATTCGGCATATTCTGTTCCTAGTTTCAATTTAGAGAATAACTCTGTAGACACTACGATTGCAACAAAGATCGGTCGAAAATACTACAAGGGAAAAGTCTTGTCTCTAACGCTCGATTCTGGTTTCTGTCTTCGTCTGACCCCAGACCATCAGCTTCTTTCGGGAAAAGATCTTGAATGGCTAGAAGCATCGCGCTTACAAGTCAACGACAGCATTGTAGCACCCTTAAAACTTCCAAGCAAAAACAATGAGGTTTATATTTTTGACGTTGTACCAGCTCATTGGAAGATAAGTCTCAACTACAAAGAGAAGATTAGACTGCGTTCATCGATATCAAAAAAGTATAGATCACTTGCGCAGTTTAACAGAGCGTTTAACATTGATCGACATTACCTCTCCGGAGGAAAGCAGTTCAGCGTTAGGACATTTAAAGATATTGTCTCCGCTCTCGGTGAACTGGATTATTGGAGAAACAAACCTTTGTGTTATACGAGGAAATCCAAAGGCGAACGGCTAAAGACAGCAAGAATAACACCTGAACTCGCTTATGTTATAGGATTTATACTTGGCGACGGCCATTCAGCAATATCGAATAGAAGAAGCTCGTTTTTTATTCGACAAGCTCTCGTGCATCAGCATTATGTCAATAGACTGACTATGTGCTGGAAGACTGTCTTCAGAAGGTTACCGAAATATTACGTTGAAGCGGGAAGAAATGTGCTGATCAAGGGGAAAAGTGCGCTGGGGGGTAAATCGTACAACATATTTTATGGAAGTAACTTGCTCGGCCTCCTCTATGGTCTGTTTACCGGTAATAACTTGGCTGATGTTTTTATGCTAAATGACGAGGTCGCAAAGGGTTTTGTCGCTGGATGCATGGATACTGATGGTTATGCAGGAACTAAGAGAAATTTCTTCAAAAGAAATAAAACCTACAGGGTCCACCATGCGGAGTTTGATCTCGGCTTATCAAGAGAAGAGAACCTGAATTTTATTCTTTTGCTGAGGAGATTTGATTGCCATGCGCGTCTTATCAAGCCAAGACGCATGTATGCTGTGAGCATTACAGGGAGAAATGATATTATAGCACTCAAAACGGCGTTAGACGCTTATTCGGTGAAAACCAAACGATTAAAAATAAGTCCAAAACTAAAAAAGATTTCCGCGCAAAGTGATATACTGCCGGCAAAACCTGTTGCTCGCATTGCAAGGAGAATCGCCGAGCTCAATACGTCGCTGTTGGCAAGGGAAGGAGTCTGGAGTACTATCTACCGCTATAAAACAGAGACTATGCGACCTTCACGAGAACAGCTTTTAAAAATAAAAGATATTCTTGGAGACTCCTTGAACCAGCCGCTTCAGGCAGAGATAACTAGACTTTGCCGAAGGGATTATTATCTAGAAAAGATTAAAGGCATTAAAGAGGAGCATTATGAGGGTTACGTTTACGATCTTTATGTGCCAACTACCCATAATTTTGTTGCCGGGGGAGTCTTTGTCCATAACTGCCTCGATGAGATGGACAAGATGGCTGAGGAGGACACGTCCGCATTGCATGAAGCGCTGGCGCAGCAACGTGTGACAATCTCGAAGGCAAACATCCAGGCAACCTTGAAGGCGCAAACAACGGTGCTCGCGGCTGCCAATCCCAAGTATGGACGCTTTGATCCTTACCAACCTATTGCAGCGCAGATTGAACTGCCGCCAACGCTGATCAATCGCTTCGACTTAATATTTCCTGTTCGAGACTTGCCTAGCAAGGACAAGGACACGAAGATCGCGTCACACATCCTTGAGCTGCAGCGACAGACAGAAGAGAAACAGCCCGAGGTTCCTTTAAGCCTCATCAAGAAGTATGTCGCGTATGCCCGAAAGAACGTGTTCCCTAAATTGACTGATGACTCAATTGAAGAACTGAAAGAGTTTTATGTCAGCCTGCGAAACATGCCCACTGTTGGCGAAGAGGGCGGCGTGAAGCCGATACCAATCTCTGCGCGGCAACTTGAAGCGCTTGTGCGGCTGAGTGAAGCGAGCGCACGCATACGCCTGTCAGACAAGGTGACACGGAACGATGCAAGGAACGCAATCAACATCCTGAAGCACTGCCTAATGCAAGTCGGATTTGATTATGAAACTGGGCAGATTGACATTGACCGCATTTCGACTGGGATACCTGCATCGACGAGAAGCAAGATTATTATCATCCGCGAGATCATCCATGAGTTTGATGCCAAGGGGAAAAAGAGCATTCCAATCGAAGACATCATAGCAGAGGCCTCTGAAAAGAACCTGCGCGAGGACCATGTCGAAGAGGTCCTTGAGAAGCTGAAACGCGAGGGGGAGATCTTTGAACCGCGGCGCGGGTTCATTTCGAAAGTATGACGTACGAACGACAAATTGCCCACAAGGTTTGGATTGCTGATCTGTTTTCGGGAGTGTATGTTGCCAGCACCGGAGAGTTTGAGCCGAATTACCTTGCCATTGATGACGCCAAGATAGCACGCGTGAACGTGATCGGCACTGTTGTTGAAAAGTTTGTCGGCGAACTGGGTTCATACGTTACAGTCACATTGGATGACGGGACAGCGAGCATTCAACTGCGCGCATTTAAAGACGATGTTCGGTTGCTTGAAAGCGTTTCGATTGGGAACATTGTGCTGGCGATTGCAAAACCACGAACCTATCAAGAAGAGCTTTATTTGCTCCTCGAGACTGTCACAAGACTTCCAAACCCAAACTGGGAATTGCTGCGCAAGGTTGAGCTGCTGAAAGCGAGGGGCGGGCCGAAACAAGTACAGCGAGCGGCGGCTGAAGTCGTGCAAGGAGAACAGATCCATGTTGTTGCTGAGAAGCGCGATCAGGGCCTGCGAAACAAAGCCTTAGAGATTATTGCACAGCATAGTAAATTTGGGATCTCAATGGACGTGCTTGCGGAGCGCTTGGACAAGAACCTTGCTGATGCTGAAGGCATTGTCGATGGCCTAGTGAGAGAAGGTTTAGTATACCAGGACAAGCCTGGATGGTACAAGATTGTGTGATATGACCGATACTGTTAAAAGCCTTCTGTTCTCCAAGGGTTTATGGAATCTTATGAAACGCTCTTGGACCTAGCAAAGTCAAAATTACCAGAGGTTACATCGACGCATGAGCGATTTGAAGTGCCTCAGGTGACCGGCCATATCCAGGGCGTGAAGACTGTCATTACAAACTTTGCGCAGATCTGCCAGGCACTTCGGAGGCCGCCGGAGCAGTTACTCAAGTATCTCCAACGGGAATTGGCCACGCCAGCTGAAATCGACGGGCCGCGGCTCGTTCTTGGACGCAAGATCTCGTCTGCGATCATCAACCAAAAGGTCGCACAGTACTGTGCAGATTTTGTCATCTGCAAGGAGTGCAAGAAACCAGACACGCAGCTGTTCAAGGAAGATCGCGTTCTGTTCCTCAAGTGTTCAGCATGCGGCGCGAAGCAGCCAGTCAGGGCGAAAATCTAACATGTATCTCAAAATTCATTACACCGGACCCCGCTTTAACAATCGATTCGTGATTGCGGTTTGCGATGAAAACCTGCTGGCGAAGACGCTCGATGACGGCAAGCTTTCGATAACTGTGTCGGAACATTTCTACAAGGGCGAGAAGAAAAATGAGGGAGACGTCGTTGCCATTCTGAAGGATGCAACAAACGTCAATCTCGTTGGCAAGGAAGCTGTCGCTGCAGGCATCAAAGCAGGCGTCATTTTCAAGGAAAATGTTATGACCATCAAGGGTGTTCCTCATGCACAAGCAGTATCATTCTAACTATTTTGAGGCGACAATCCAGCTACGGCCGCAAAACCCTGAGGTACTTGCATTCATCAAACAAGACCTCACCAAAAGGAATGATGTCTTCGTCTCAAAGATCGAGGAAATGAAGTTCGGGACTGACATCCAGATATCATCGCAGCGCTATGCGCGAGCGCTTGCACGAAAGCTTCAACGACAATTCAAGGGTGAAATGAAGCTTACCTATACGCTGCACACGGAGGACCGGCGAACCTCTCGAAAACTCCATCGCGCGACGCTCCTCTTCCGTTCTGAACCGCGCGAACAGCAAAGTATATAAGAGCTTTCAGCGAATGAGCACATAAGAGGTGAACATGAAAGGCATTATTTGGGTTCTTACGCTCATTGTTACTTTGCAAAGCATTTCTGCCGCCACGTTTGAGATCAAGACCTCGACAGACAAGCTGGAGATCGAGGAGAGCCTTGGGAATGTCATTCAAGCGATCAGCGCGAGCGAAATGCCTGAGCTCAAGAGCAGCGAGGTGCGAACCGGCGCTGGAACGACGGCGGTGCGGCAGTACATCCGCTTCCAGGGGCTCACTCCGCTGAAGCCCTCCTACAGAAAAAACGAAGCGAATGAGGTAAGCGATTTTCTCTACGCCGCGTCAACAAACAACGTCAACAATGCACTTTTTGAGTATGAACTAGAGTTCGCATCAGGCCTAAAAAGCAATATCAAGAATGGGGTTCTTGAGGATTACGTCGGCAAGAAGATATTTATTTTCAGCGACGAGTACATCATTGCCCAAGGCACCAAAGATGGAAACACGATTGAGATGACGTTCCTCGGCGGCGGCTCTGCTGAGCTCGTCAATGAGGGAACATCACGAGTGTTTACTGTTGATGGAACAGCCTACAATGTTCAGGTTCTTGCTGTTGAGGACACGAGCAAGACCGTCCGCTTGAAAGTAAACGACCGCGAGCTAAGCAGGATGGTTGCGGGAGACAGCGCGCCTTTCGACAACGTTGTTGTTGGGATCTCCAAGATCATCTTTTCAAATTCGCCGACAACGCCGGATATTGTAAATCTCTTTGTTGGCAAACGATCGATTACGCTCCGTGATAACTTTGCAGACAACACCTTTTCCCAGGATGTTTCTGTCAACGAGCAGCGCCTCTCGAGCAGCTACGCCCAAATTTCTGGCTCAGTCTCCGGCAGCACTTTTTCGCTTACCGACATCAAATATCGATTAACGCCTGAACGGGAGATCTTCATCAAGCCGGGAGAGAAGTTATCGCAGCACCTGCCAAAAAAAGAGATGATGCTTGGCAACTGGGACATCAGCTATGACGGACTAACAACACCAACATATAACGATATCAGGCTCACGCCAACCGGCAACAACGAGTACACACTAACTTTTACGAATCGGGGGAGCCAGATCATGACGATCCCGTTTGTCTCGAATAGGAACGGCGTTTTCAAGCTCGGAGATGACGATCATGACCTTATTATCCAAGAAGGTTCGAACAGCAACCTTAATGTCGACCTCAATGATTACTTTGTGATGACGAGCAGAAACGAGAGGAGCGGCGACACGCACGTCCTACGATATGAGTCTATCAGCACAAGCGCAAGCCCGCCAACAGTCACATTCTATGACCTTTCAGCAGCGCAGACAAAGACTGTCACGTATTCGGGGAATTCAACTGACAACCTAACGGGAAGCGGGACACTGATTGCAGGATCTGGGAGCGGCGCCATAACAGCGACAGTGCTTGTCGGAAGCCCGACTAATAATCCGGTAGCAATTGACTTAAACGGCAATGGAAACGCTGATGGATCCACCATTGTGGATATTGTGACCGCTGGCGGCGGAATTCTTGATCTTGCGGCATTGTCTGGCACGACATATACTTTCAATGTCAAGACCGAGCGAAACCAGTTCGAGGAGGCGACGAGTGATGAAAGCGTTTCTGTCGTTATCGAGACGCGCTCTGGAAACACCATCGGCATTCGGTCGACGTTTGGCTCACTGACAACATATTCCACGTCTGGACACAGAAAAGCGATGTCAAATTACGGCGTGAAATTCGATCTTTTGGCTCCGTCCTCTGCTGACGCAGAAACACTGACAATCTCGTACCCACTCCAAGAAGCTTTTGCAAAGGCGTACATTGAACTTGGCGCAGGCAATCTTGGAACAGTAACTGTATCTGAAGAGACACAAGCTACAGACCGCTGCAGCAATGGCGCTCAGGATGGAAATGAAACTGGAGTTGACTGTGGGGGTTCATGCCAGCCATGCCAACCAACCGCAGGCTGCTCTGATAATATCAAAAATCAGGGTGAAACTGGCATTGATTGCGGCGGACCTTGCCTGCCTTGCACAATCGGAACCGTGAATGAATCACTTTGCGACGGATGTCCCCATGTTGATGCTACGGGCAATGAAGCATGCCTTGCTGTGAGCACTGTCATCGGCTCGCTTTATTGCGGAACAGACAAGAAGATTCACGGTCAGAAAGACAATGGAGCGTCCTGCGATGCAGCTTATGAATGCTCGATTGACATCTGTGAACAGGGAAAATGCGGGAAGGAAATAACCCCCCTGCTGATTTTCGTAAACATTGGCGTCATTGTCGTTGTTCTCGTGCTCCTGTACTTTGTCGTTTCCTTGATGAAAAAGCAATCCTTATAAACATTCTTTCTTTTTCATTGTTATGAACAAGCACCAAAAAGCACAACATCAGCCTGAGGAAGTACTTAGGGTAAGGACACCCCGGGGCAAGGAAGTTCTTGGCGTGCTGGACCAGAGGCTTGGCGCCTCGCGAATGTACGTGCGGTGCTTTGATGGAAAGACAAGAATATGCAGAATTCCTGGAAGGATGAAGCGAAGACTGTGGGTGCGGGAGGATGACATTGTTCTTGTTGAACCGTGGGAATACGGCGAAGGGAAAGGCGATATTGTTTTCAAGTACCGACAGGTTGAGGTGAGCTGGCTTAAGAAAAATGGCTACATCAAAGAAATTGAAGAGTTTAAAGAATTCTAAGATGTTTCAGCATGAGATTCACATACCAAAGGAACGCGTCGCTATCCTGATAGGGAGGCTGGGAAGCACGCGACGGAGCATTGAGAGACTGACACATACCAAGATTGCTGTTACCAAGGATGGCGACGTCACTATTTCAAGCGATGATAACCTGCATGTGTTTCTCACGACGTCAATTGTGAAAGCCATAGGACGGGGGTTTAACCCAAGGATAGCTTCATCGCTCTGGTCTGAGGACAAGCATCTTGAGATTGTCTCAATTAGGAGCATCATTGGCGAGTCAGAAAAAAAGATGCTGCGTGTGCGCGCTAGGCTGATTGGCTCTGAGGGAAGAGCGCGCAAAAACCTGGAGCGACTGACAAACACGGAAATTTCTATTTATGGAAAGACCGTGGCGATCATCGGGCGCTACGAGGATGTTGCGATTGCGAGGCAAGCTGTTGACAAGCTCATACATGGATCGAAACACGGAAATGTTTATAAATTCATTGAAAGGCACAAGAACAGAATTTATTAAAAGAGGTTTTGAAGTGTCTCAAAGGAAAGTGAAGTCACAGACTACGGTTTCTGTCGAGAAGCAAAAGAAACTTCCCAGAATGACGAGGGCGTCAACGAACGAATCGAAGGACGTAATCACTGCAGAAGAGCTCGCGGTGAAGCAGAAAGAGATCTCGGTGTCTGAGTTCTTTGCCAAGAATAGACACCTGTTGGGACTTGACAATCCTGCGCGCGCATTATTGATGACAGTGAAAGAATGCGTCGATAATAGCTTAGATGCCTGTGCTGAGATGAAGGTGTTACCTGAGATTATCGTGCAGATCAAACAGGCTGCAGAAAACCGTTACCAGGTTAGCGCAGAGGATAATGGACCTGGAATTGTTAAGGAACAGATTCCGCGAGTTTTTGGAAAATTGTTGTATGGTTCGAAGTTTCATCGATTGAAAATGCAACGCGGGCAACAGGGAATTGGCGTGTCAGCTGTTGTGTTGTATTCGCAATTAACGACGGGAAAGGCGACAAGAATTACGTCAAAGATTCACCCAAAGAAACCGGCGCATTACTATGAGCTGCAGATTGACACGAAGCGGAATGAGCCGAAGATTATGGTTGACAAGGAAATCGAATGGAACAAGGATCATGGAATCAAGGTTGAGCTTGAGCTGGAAGGAAAGTACCAAAAGGGCAAGCAATCTGTTGATGAGTTTATTAAACAATGTGCAATCGTTAATCCTCACGCAAAATTTGTTCTTCTGACGCCGGATAATGAGAAGACAGAGTTTCCCCGCGTTGTTAACCAGATGCCTGTCGAAGCTAAAGAAATCAAGCCACACCCTTACGGGACTGAGATAGGAACCTTGATTCGAATGCTTGGGGAAACTTCAGCAAGGACGTTACAATCATTCTTGATGAACGAGTTCTGCCGAATTGGATCTGGGACCGCGAAAGAAATCTGTGATCGGTCATTGTTACAAACAGATTACAAGCCACAATCGGTGACGCAACAAGAATCGGAGAGATTGTTCAAGGCTATGCAGGAAGTGAAAGTGATTGCGCCACCACTTGATTGTTTGAGTCCGATAGGCGAAGCTGAGCTTGAGAAAGGACTGAAAAAAGAAATCCAGGCTGATTTCTATGTTGCAGTTACTCGATCTCCAGCAGTGTATCGTGGATTTCCATTTCAGGTTGAGGTTGGGGTTGCGTTTGGAGGATCATTGGACAAAGAGGGACAAGTAAGATTAATGCGTTTCGCTAATAGAGTGCCATTATTATATCAACAAGGCGCATGCGCGATTACGGAGGCTGTTCAGGAGACGAACTGGAAACCATACGGACTGCAACAATCTGGGAACAATTTACCTGCCGGACCTGTAGTCATTCTTGTTCACATGGCATCAGTGTGGGTGCCTTTCACGTCTGAAGCGAAAGATGCAATTGCGCACTATCCTGAGATCATGAAAGAGATTAAGCTAGCACTGCAGGAAGCTGGAAGGAAACTTGGAATATTCATTAGAAAGAATGTTAGGACGAAGGAAGCGAAAGAACGGGTGAATTTGTTTGAGAAGTACATTCCAGAGGTTGCTGGTTCACTTTCCGAACTTACGGGCAAAAAGAAAGAGGTGATTGCTGCTGAATTAAACAAAATATTAAAGAAGGGACTACAGGACTTACTTGCGCAAGCAAATGGAGAACAAGATGTCAGAAAAAAAGAGGAATGAGTCGACGAAGAAACTCGTTGATCTCGGCAATAAACTCGTACATGATATTGAGAAAGGGAAGAATCCTGAGATTACGTTTGCTCTTCGTAACTTAAGCAATATTGTGTATGATCAGAAATCAAAAACGTTGAAACTTGGCAATAAGACGGGCACGAGAAGCTTTTTCAATGTTGCGCATGCAAAGAAATTCTTACAGACTGTGGAGGTAGCAAGCATTCTTAAAAAGGAACTCTTGGAAAGCGGGAAGCACGAGCACCTGAGAGGGATCTTCTACATGGCGAAAAGGACGATACCATTGACGAACGTCAACGTGGTTGACGACCAAGCAGATAGCGATAACATCATCGAAGATCTTGAGGTTATTACTGGACTTTCTAGGGAACAGCTTCACGTTTCGGCAAACAAGATGGGGAGCATGGTGGGCAACATTGTCTTAGAAGATAGTGGCGATACTATTAATTGCAGTAAACTAGGACGGGGAGGCTACTCGATTCCTTCGATTACTGATGAGCTGAGCTTTAAGAAAGTTGATGCAAAATATGTGCTGTACATGGAGAAAGCATCAACCTTTGAGCGCCTGGTGGAGGACAAGTTCTGGGCAAAAAATAACGCAGCGCTGGTTACCAGCCAGGGCCAGACGACGCGAGGGATTCGACGATTACTTCAACGGCTCTCAGAAGAAAAAGACCTGCCCATTTACGTTCTCTGTGATTATGACGTGTATGGGGCATATATCTATTCCGTAATTCGCTACGGATCAATCGGGTTGGCCCATGCTTCAGGCAAATTGACCATTCCAAATGTTAAGTACTTGGGGATCACTGGTGACGACGTTGTTAAGTACGACCTCAAAAAACACCTTATTAAATTGACAGACCAGGATCTTGCAAGGATCAAACAGGTATCAGAGTATGAATGGTTTAAGGACAACAAAGATTGGCAACGGCAGTTCAAGATGATGAAGGACTTCAATGGGAAAGTTGAAATCCAGGCCTTATCAACGAAGGGTATTAGTTTTATCTCTGAGAAGTATTTAGTCGAAAAAATAAAGAACAAAGAGTTCTTAGAGTGAGAATGCATAGGCAGGAGTCAAGAGCCACCAGTCACAGACCGGCTGGGAACACAGAACTATGAGCTCATACAGATTTACGCGTTCATGCTTTTTAAGCCTTGTTCGACAAAATCCCTTACGACCCTAAATTCCGGAAGCTCTGTAAGAATGAAAGAACGAAGCTCCTTCTCCCAGACATGTTCAAGGTTCGCTATTCGCTCCTCAAGTTTTTGATAGTCAAATACAACATCAAGATTCTCTAATTTTTTTATGATCACCCCCTTGTCGGGGCTTGTCAGTCTCAGAAGAAAAAAGAGGTCATATAAATCTCTTGCTTTCTCCCGCACAAAGAGCGCGTGCACCTTTTCTGCCAGCATCTCTTTTGTGCTCATGATTCTGATAGAAAACGGGTTTATATCGATGTAAGGGGAAATATAACTTTTGATATCGAACTTCTCAATGACGGGATTATTGAGGCTAATGTCGATTCTTGCGGTGTTATAGTTTGTTAAGATTCCTTTAAAGCTCACCCTCATGAGAAGGGAACCTTTCGTCCTTTTTATCTCCTTCAGCTCAGCTCCATCGATCTCTTTGATGACCCCATGAACAGTTTCATCGACACTAAAGTTCTTCAAGAGGGAGAAGTCGATATCCTCTGAAAATCTGGGAAGGTTGTAGAGCTTATAGAGGGCTGTGCCCCCCTTAAATAGGAGCAGATTTGTCTTTTTGCATAGATGAAAGAGAAGCTTATCCTGAAAATAATCCTTTTCAATATGTTCTCTGTTTACCAATCCTTTCTTTCTTGCAATTTCAATTAAAACTTCTTTTGTTATCATCTTTCTGTGTTAATGATTACTTTCCATTTCTTGTCCTTCTTTCCCGCTTTCTTCGAAACAGGATCGAGGTAGATATATCTCGCGTTGATTCTCTTTCTTAAGTCTTTGTAAACATCAAAGCCAATGTTCTCAAGTAAAAACCCCATTCTTTTGAGAAGGCTGCTTTTGTTTATCTTTTTAAGATTGTCTAGCATTACATCCGGTCTTATGTTTTCTAGCGCTTCCTCAAATATAGAAAACGGAATAACGCCAATCGAGTCTATGATTGCCTTTTCAGGGATTGCTATCGGTATCTGAAAATGTTCATAACTCTCATAGGCAAAACCAAAAAAATAGTTTGTATGAAAAAACCTAATCGTTGCGTTACATTTGATCGGAGGTTTCCTTTTTGTTGTACAACAAAAAATATCTTTTGGGATTTGCGTGATTAACCGATGGTAGGAGAGAGCAGAGGCAGAAGAGATATAGCTCGGCTTGACCAAGAACGTGCTGACGAGAAAAGGATCGTCATAGAAGCTATAGTAATCCCGCTTTATTTTTTTAACCTCGTTGGCATCGACCATCCGTCTTAAGAGCTTTTTTGCATACTCTTTTCCGGAGACAATCTGGGATACATCAGCAAGAGAAAACACTGGTACTTCTCTTAGCTTCAGCATCTTTGATTCATACATAACGAACAGCGATCCTTGGTATTTATAAACTTTTCTATCTATAAAGTAGATAAAAATATACCTTTTCAACTGTAATACGTTAAAATTAGTTATACTGGATCTGTTTATTGGACTGTTGAGTATCCTCAATAGTAGTAGCGTATCGTATTCCTAAGAAAGACAAAGAGAACATGAGTTACGATATCGTTGCAAAAGAGCGTGTAGCCCAGCGTGCTGGAGTCTATAGTACCAGCCCTGCTAGGAATACAGAAGAAACAAAGTTGATTTTTATTCTTTTTCGTTTATTAAGGTCGCCAGCGCCTTCTTGTATCGCTCTTCAAAACGTTCTCGTTGGCGGTCGTATTCTTGTCGTATCATGGCTTCAAAATTTTGCGCGGCTGCGCCGCGACGGACGACGACTACCCGACCAACGGAGTCCGAGTCCGCAAGGTTGTCATCGCCCGACTCTAGGCCCAAATCCCTGTTCAGATACAACCTCGAAAGGCCGTCGCACGTCCATAACCTGCGATCTCCTTCTTTGCCCACTCTTCGTGGAAGGCCTGTCTGTTCGTCAACGTCTGCTGAAGTAAATAAACCACTTTCATTCAAGATCGGCGCTGTAATGAGTTCGGCATCCTCACGCAAGGTGAATGCAAGACCGTATGGTGAATTTTGATCTACTCTCGGATCGCAACCGGTTAATGGAATCATATACAGTACTTTTCGTGTTTCATCTGTTCTTTTTTCGATTTGCGTCACGAGGTCTTGTGCGAGATAGGCGTTGCTGTTCTGAAACCTTCTTGAACTATGCCTCACTAGAACGAATCATTCGCGACAGAAAGAAGGGAAGCACCTATGCAAAACAGCTTATCAGAAACCTTATTCACAAGGAAAAGATACAACCTCTCATGAAAGGATTCTATACCTCAAAGAATGACGCGCCACTCCTTGTTTTCTGCCTGCAGCCGGCATATCTTGGACTGCAGGATGCGCTGAGCTTTTATCACTTGTGGGAACAAGAGACAGTACCTGTTGTTATCACGACGCGACGCGTTCGTCAGGGTGTGCGTAATGTCCTTGGAACCAACGTGCTGGTGCGACGGATCAAGAAGGAGTACTGCTTTGGTTTTGAATATGTGAAGGGAGGTGAGATTTACTTGCCTTATTCGGATGTTGAAAAGACGCTGATTGACATGATCTACTTCAAGGAAAACATGAGCATAGATGTTGTGCAGAATTTTAAAGATCGAATTGACAAAAAGAAGCTCAAAACGTATCTTGATCGGTATCCTTACCGTCTACGTGATGCTGTGTGGAAGCTTCTTGGCGACGTGCGAAACACTTAAAAGAGTCTCTTTACGCTTGGTTGTATGAGTAACGATTCAAGAACAGATAGGCCGGCATGGATCAAGGACAAGAAGATTAGTGACGACTTTAAGACTATAGACTGTCCACCGTTTGATCCTTACAAGAACTTTAAACTGGACAAGGAATGCTATACCTTGATTCGCGTCAATAGAAACGACTGCCTGATTGAAGTCGCTATTTGTGATTATCAGCACGTTATCCATAGGGTTTATCGAGGAATGAAAGCACAAGACCTGTATCTTCCTATTATCAATGACGGGTGGGTTGAAGAGAAGGAACATGCGGCTTACCTTGGCAAGGAACTGAAGAAAGCAGAGATTGCGCTAGCGCTAGGAAATGAGTATTACCAGGAATAAACCATTAAAAGCTTTTTCAGAGGCAACATTTATCTTTTATTTTTTCTAACGCCAAGAAGTTTTTCAATGGATCTAACAACATGCTCAAGTGTCCTTACAGTTAACAAAAACAATCCGAAGACTATTCCATAGACGATCCAGTCGTAGACCCTGAATAGGATCGGTCTCTGTTGCCTTCTTCTTTGTGCCATATAAACCAAAGACTTATTCTGTGCTAGCGCGATCAAGGTCACGATGCTTCAATAAGCCCTGCAAGCAAGCCCTGTCGCGAGTGGATCAACGTTGAATCGCTGAATTTGTACGTAACGTACAGGTTTTCCTTGAATCTTGCGCCTGCGGGAAGAGGATATACACCTGAAGGATGGCATGG
The DNA here is from genome assembly GCA_964374125.1 of Candidatus Woesearchaeota archaeon. GTDB lineage: Archaea > Nanobdellota > Nanobdellia > SCGC-AAA011-G17 > UBA489 > CAYJXL01. The sequence continues at coordinate 25,023 of CAYJXL010000008.1, forward strand.
TGGTGCGAGACAAGGAAGCGAAAAGGTCGGCGGTACTGGATTGCTCAAGCGCGCATTGTAATCAAAACAACACATGAAGCTGAACTGGCCGCACCCTATTCCTTCATTTGTTGGCAAGGGAAAGCTAGGAGGGGGGAGGTTTGGAGTTTTTACCATGAGTGTCTGACCGTCATTGAAACGATTTGTAAACGGGACGAGGGGGTTACTCAGAGTATAGCCTAAGCTTGATAGTTTGGCGCTTGCAACAGATCCGGTGTTACCTTGGCACATTTTACCTTCAAAAGGATCGAGCGTGACAAAGAACTCAGTGATATCTCTTCCCATGCCATTGGTTACCCTTAGATAGATCACTGCGCTTGAAGTTATTGCGGAAGAATCGCACGAGAACCCTGTGCCAAAAATGCACGCTTCAAATGCTCGTTTTCCGCCACCGAAGACACCATATGCGGCAAGAACAGCAATGGCAACAAGAACTATCAAGAGCGCCCAGCCATAGGTCATCAAGAACTCCATAGCTGCCTGCCCATGACGCATCATTATCACCTCTTTCTTGAAGTATGGGTCGTGAGGTTTTTAAGCATTTGGTTCAGTTTAATATATGTTGCTGATCATATATCTCCTAGAAGGATAATGTTTATAACCTTCGTTCCTAGGATGCGCTTATGGAACAAAAAGAGTGGATCATTCTTGTAATTGTTGTTCTTGGCGCGTTGGTACTGTTTCATAGCCGAACGTTTCCACAGAGCAGGCCAGAAGATTACAGAACAGGCCAGATTATTTACCAGCCATCGCCTCCTAGCCCATCTCGCACCAGCGGGGTGTGCCAGTGTGTTGTTAATGTTCCACGATTCTCTGAAGGTATGATTTATCGCTGGGATTCGATAGTTCGAAAGTGCGAGCCGCAAAAAGTTAATTCACGCAACTGTTTTCTTGCAAAGTGTCCGTTCCGTGAGTTTTTTGGAGAGAAAGTGTCAGAGGAGTGCATGTGGGCAAGAGAACCGAATAGATTCTAGTCTTTCACTATAGAGAACTTTGAATAACCCACCACAAAGTCTATATGGAAGTTGATGTTCTCT